>CAZFAR010000137.1:0-7101 GCA_964516825.1 uncultured Thermococci archaeon | reverse complement strand
ATATTGGAGTGAAAGAATCCACAATCACCCTGGCATGCCTCCACCGCCACCTCCACCACTTCCACCAAGTGGGAAGATTCCACTTGGAAAGGAGAAGAGGGATGTCGGAAGACAGTATACATCTTTCATGTAGATGTTAACAGTTTTCCAGAATTTAAATATTATCACCGATATCTAAGATTTGATTTTTTGAAATGATTGTAACAGTGAGTATCTCAGTGTTGGACATGCCACTGATGTTGGAACTTTATGAAAGCATTCTCTTAGAGAAATTATTCCCGCGAAACTCTGCACGAAAAACGTATTGCCAAAAAGAAGGTTGAGACTTTTTGTCAGTAGAACACGACACAGAGGGCTACTTTGTAATGTGCATTAGTATGAAAACAAAGAATAGAGAAAAAAAAGAAAAAGAAGAAAAGCCAAAAATCTATTGCTTCTTCTGTCCTGTAATGAGAGAAGCAAGAGCGTATAATGCAATTATCGCTATAACCACTGAAATCCATGGAGACCAGTTGAAAAATCGTGGCACTTCCTCTGAAACATATTGATACGACTCTTTTAGAATTCTGACACCTTCTCTTGAATAATATGTCTGAATTATTGCCAGTATTACTAGAATAATGGTTGCAACAATAAGAATCGCTCCTCTTGTATCTCTCGAACTAGACTGCTTTTTTGCCATGGTGGGGCTACTTCTTTTTTTCTACTTAAAGTTTTTCTTACCGGTAGTTGATAATAGTCTTGGCTGCTAAAAAAACCAGCAACAAGAATGCGCAACCTCCGAAAACTCTATGATACCACCAGTAGAGTGGGTAAACAATCCAAAGGATATAGACACCAAGTGCAATGTACAGCCCAACTGCAATGGCAACTTTTGTTTTCTCTCTCATTGTCACACCTCCTTTTTATTCTGTAAAATAATAATTCATAATTCAGATATTTCAGCTATGGAGAATCTAGTTGCGATAGTCACGAAAAGTGTGCAATAATTTTACACATGCGGAAGTACTGATAGCTGCAACTGATCTGTACTTTCCTCAATGTGTTACACGTGTAACATTCATCTACTGTATTGTACATTGTGCATAACCTTTTTATTCTGATAAATATTGGAGTATTATGATCATCATTGGAGGTGGCCTAGGAGGATTGCTGACAGCAGCTCTGTACCCTGATGTGATCTTATTTGAAAAAACGTCCTGTCTTGGTGGACGATTCCGCAATATCCCGTACAGGGGATTTCAATTGACGACTGGTGCCCTTCACATGGTACCTCATGGCTCGAAAGGCCCTTTTTCTCAACTACTGCGCAAGGTAGGAGCAGACTGTGAAATCACAGATTCTGATCCCTTGGCTACCTTCTACTACGATGAAGAGCTGCGGTTCAGACAGGTCTTGAAAAGAATAGGCTTTACTGAAAGAATGCGATTGTATGGCATGCTCCTGGAGATGAAATATAGAAGAGGAGGGAAAAAACCTTTTCAGGAGTATTTGGAGAAGAGAACAGAAAATGAAATGGTTCAAAACGGGTTCAAGTCCTTGTGTATCTGGTCCTTGAGTTTGGAACCTCTTGAAATCCCATGTCATGAGATGTTTTCAATCATCAAATCCCTATTCAAGTATAGAGGCCCTGGAATTCCCGTGGGGGGCTGCTCAGGTGTCGTTGATGCTCTGAAGAAGGTTATTCTAAGCAAGGGGAATAAAATTATCCACAGGAAAGTAACACACATTTCAGCAGATGAGAAAGTCTATGGCGTCGCTGACGAGGATGGAAATGAATACACAGATTCAGTTGTAGTCTCTGACATTGGGGCAAAGGCTACCTCAAAACTGGTGAAGTTCCCTAAGGAGTATCAGAGGAAGATTGAGGCTCTGAAACCTTCTGAGGGCATTAAATACTCTTTAGCCTCGAAAGAATCACTAATCTGGCACAACGGAATCATGTTCACGCCAGGATTAGAGTATATTGGAGGGGTGAATCAGGTTACGAATGCTGATCCTTCCCTGGCTCCAAGAGGATGTCATCTCGTAATGGCTCACCAGAGAATTTCATCATCCAATTTTCAGAAGGAAAAGGAAAAAGGGCTCGAAGAGCTGGAAATACTATTCAAAGGTAGAAAGTATGAAGTACTGGCAGTCCAGATATACAGGGAGAATAATCCGGTGAGCTATGCAGCTTCAGAATATGACCTGGACCAGAAAACACCAATCGAAGGATTATACCTGGTGGGCGATTGTGCCAAGGGAGAGGGAGGAATTGAAATTGAAGGAATAGCTTTAGGGGTGGAGCGACTTTGGGGACTGGTTCGGTACTGAATGTGAGTTCCAGAGTGGATTGAGGGAATACTGGAGGCAATTTATTAAAGTGATATAAACCATATCTAAAGAAATGCAGAATCAGTAGCACTTGCAGAGGAGGAATAGCATGGATTGTACAAGAAAGGAGATTACATATTTCAAGTACTGTGGTGAAGCAAACACACAGGAAGTGTTGGAAGCTGCCAGGAAGAGGTGTGAAGAAGGGATTTCCACTGTTGTTATCGCATCTGAAACAGGAAGAAGTGCATTGAAAGCAGTGAATGTCTTTCAGGGCACAGAAGTTGATCTGATTGTGGTGACACATTATCCTGCATCTACCTGGGGACCAAAGGGAGACATTCCTATCGGATTGATGAGAGATATCTACGAAAAGACTCGCCAGACCCTGATAGAGAGTGGAGCAAGAATTGTACAGAGTACGCGGCCTTTTGCTCCTCCCTCCCGGTCCATTGAATGGAAGTATCCCACTCCTGAAGGAATCATTGACAAGACACTCGAGATCTTTGGTGCAGGCACAAAAATTGCTGTAGAAGCAGCATTGATGGCTACAGATGCAGGAGTAACAGGAGCGGGGGAGGAAGTCATTTCATGCGCTGGTACCTACAAGGGGCTGGATACTGCATTGGTGGTGAGGACTACCTTTACTATGGATTTCTTTGCAGAGTTTGAGATTCGAGAAATCATTGCCAGACCAAGACACCGCGTGAGAAAGCTTCCTGAGTATACTTACGAAGACTGGAAAGGTGATCTTGACCAGTACTACGAAGGATTGGAATCAGGTCAAAAATAGATGAACCACCAGGATGTTACACGTGTAACAGTGATTCGTAAAATGATCAGATTCTGTAATCTTCGTAATCCAAACCATTATATACGTGAAGGTAGAGTATTCTCATGAAAACAAATCTGGTCATTGATACTATACTTGATCATAAATCTATCCGGAAATATACTGATGAGACACCTTCTAAAGAAGTGATAGAAACTGTGGTGAGAGCAGGTCAGCAGGCTCCTTTCGCCCACCAATTGTACAGTGTACTGCTTTCCCGAAATAGGGAGAAGAATCCTTTTGGGGCACCCCTCCTGTTTACTGTCTGTCTGGACTCTCACAAGTTTGAATTGATCATGGCGAAGAGGAACTGGAAAATGAAGACTAATGATTTGACTCTTGTGCTCTTTGCACTGGAAGATGCCTCCTACATGGCCCAGAACATGGTGATCGCAGCGAGAAGCCTTGGATTGGGAAGCTGTTTTCTGGGTTATCCTCTCGTGAATGTGGAGGGTATCATAAAGGAATACAAACTTCCGAAACGGGTATTCCCTGTTGTCGCATTGGCCATGGGATATCCAGCGGAAAATCCACCATGTCGCCCCAGATATCCTCTTGATTTTGCCCTGTTTGAACACGAATACCCTGAATTCGATGATGAAACAATCATAGAAGCCATGAAGGTCATGGATGAGGGGTATTTAGCCCAGGATTACTACAGAAAAATAAACTATAAAATTCCGCTTGCAGACCGCGAAGAAATCTTTACCTTCGATGACTACAGCTGGACAGAGCATATCTGCCGCAAACTGGGACAATGGCATGACTCACTCAGAAGTCAGAAAGAACAGCTCGAAAAGTGTGGATTCTGTATAGATGAGAACATGGAATAATGAAGTACGCAGCACATACAGATACATGAGACTACCTTAATCCACTCTAACTCCCCTGTGCTTGTGGACAATTTCTTCTATATCTTCCTCTTTCATCTCATTTCTTTTGGCAATTTCTGTTCCTTTGTCTACTAATCTTTCGAACTCTTCTCTTGGACCTTTCTCTGCTGTGACAGACAAGGCATCACCATATCTTTTCTTATTTTTTTCTTAAATAGCTTTCCATTCGTTGTTGGTCATGTTTAAGGTATGATCTCCAGATATCTGAAAATCTCAATAGTTCCACCCACATGATTTGATTAACCTTATAAACATGAAAACATCATACTAAGACTGAACATCAGTAAACCCGCATCCAAGCAAGCTGAATCTGTGGTGCTGACATGATCTTACTGAAGACTGATCCCATCCTGAGTGATTTGAAATCAACGACACTCAAGATTGATAAACTACTGGAAAAGGCAAAAGAGGATTCTGTTACAGGATTCATACAATTTGATTTTCCATCATTTTCGGCTGCAATTCTCTTAGTGAATGGTGAAATCCTCCAGTGCATAAAAATCAAGCACGAGAAACCATATCCAGTGAGTAAAACTGAAATCTTCAGAGATCTCGAAGAGATGGAAGCATATGTCGGATTCTACAGGTTGAAAAGAGATATGCTGCTCATAACATACAGAATGGCAGATAGTGTACCTCTCTTTGAGAACATGCGCTCAAGAAACGTGGATGTCAAGCAGCTGCTCCTGACTCTTGAAGCAGATAATCTCTCGGGCGTGGTCGTATTGAAGTCCCAGAACGGAGAATGCTACCTAGTTCTAGAGGAGGGATCTCCCAGCTACTGCATCTGCAGGAGAGATAATGAAACAATTGACAATGCTGAATGCCTGGGACAGTTTCTCGATGCACCGGAGAAGGATGTTCTCATAAGTATCTACAGGGAGAAAGGCATCGATATTCTGGCCAGACTGAAACAGGTAGTCATAGATGTCATGGGGGAATCTGTTGAAAAAATAGACAGGATGCTGGAGGAATCGGGAAGATCCAGGGAAGAATTATTAAAAACAGTGAAAGAGATAGAGAAATATACGTACCTGTTCTTTGATAAGAAGAGAGCAAAGATACTCTCTGAAAAACTGGAAAAAACAATAGAGGAGGTGATGTAGTGGATTTGACTCTTGTGTACTATGTGATAAGTGCTTTGGCAACTGTGGTGATGGCAATAAATGTGATAAGGGCATTCAGGCTGAGAAAGGCAATAGTGGGAGGAGAAGTCGGTGAAAAATGGAACTACTCCTTTTATCTGATACTCTTTTTCTTTGCAGGTTACATTGTTTCACCCCTGTTTCTCCAGATCAGTCCAGAGTCAAAGGATATTCTGATATCCCTGGTATTTCTCTTTGGTGCAGTATTCGTGCTCATAATGATAAATTTGATCTCTTCTGTGATAACTTTGCTGGAAGTGAAGAAGTGACTAAGCTCAAAGGAGAAAGAACAATCCTCAAAGAGAAAGGGAAAGAATCCATGGTAGACTCTATTGTAAAGAGGATAAAACCTATCGAGGAAAAGGTGATTGATGAAGCTATAGAACTCGCAGAGTCAGGTGAAGGACTTGAATAAGCTACCAGATATCCATAGGAAAGGCTGCATAAAACCGGATAAAAATGAAGGTAGATCTGGAGCACCTTGGTCTTGCTCAATGCAGAGTATTTCTGGAGGATTATAATGATGGATGGTTATCTTTCTGAATTCGGACAAATCAAACGCATAGTGTTGCGTCGGCCAGAACAGGCCTTTGTAAGCCAGGAAAACATAGATGCCCAGTGGCATGACCTCAATTATACGGAAAAACCGAACTACAACAAGGCAGTGGCAGAATATGATCAATTCATCACTCTTTTGCAGAAACTGGACATGAGAATCGATTTTCTGCCTGCTGATGAAAGGCTTACTCTTGACAGTCTGTACGTGCGCGATGCTGCCATTGTCTGTCACGAAGGTGTCATCCTGTGCAACATGGGGAAGCCTGAGAGAAAGTACGAGCCTGCAGTAGCAAGATCTGCTTTTGCTGACCTTGGCATTCCGGTGGTAGGTGAAATTGAAGAATCAGGTCGTCTTGAGGGTGGTGATGTGGTCTGGCTGGACGACGAAACAGTGGCAGTAGGACGCACGTACCGCACTAACGATGAAGGCATTGATCAGCTCACATCTTTGGTAACAGAAGCTGAAATCATTCCTGTTGATCTACCACATTATCGAGGGCCTGCAGACGTTTTCCATTTGATGTCTATTTTCAGTCCTCTTGATTATGATCTTGCCCTCGTGTATTCACGGTTAATGCCTATTTCTTTCCGGGAATTTCTGATTGAATTTGGTATCCAATTGATCGAAGTGCCTGAAAACGAGTTTGAGACCATGGGATGTAACGTCCTTGCTGTTGCACCACGCCAGTGCATCATGTTGAAAGGAAATCCTCAAACCAAGGCAATATTAGAACAGGCTGGTGTGCGCGTGTGGGAGATGGAGGGGAATGAAATATCAGTAAAAGGACAGGGAGGTCCCACGTGTCTGACCCGGCCTCTGGTTAGGGAATAATTGGATGCAACACTTGGAAGAGCTCATAGTCAGCAAGATATCCTTCTCATATGTATTCCGAGAGACTGATTCTTCTCATCTCGCTATTCTTTCTTATCCAAGTAATAGTCTAATGGGCGGATTTCAGAAATCTTGAGAAGATCCTTCAAATCATGGTCAGCAAGTTTTGAGATCAGATCCAAGGAGTCCTTGATATGTTTTCTTCTGAAAATAAACTGATTCGATCTTTCCTTCTCAGTAAGACTAAGTCTCACCATGTATTGAAGTGATTCCCTTACCCTGTCGGATTTGATCTCATAGCTTCGAAACCAATCATTGTAGATATCAGAAGTATTGATTCTAACGTATTCCTTGTCAAAGACCAGAGATATGAATTTCTGTATTAGATAGTATAATACTCCTTCAATCGGCGCGTTTGGTGTCATGCAGATCTCATTTTTTGGATTTCGAGGAATTCTTATTCCCTCATTTAGAAGTTCATCAAGCTCTGGGCAATTGTCAATTGACCCGTATTGAATTTTCAAG
>CAZFAR010000136.1:0-7161 GCA_964516825.1 uncultured Thermococci archaeon | reverse complement strand
TATTGGAGGGATTCGCGGGAGGAGTGGGCATTGTTTTACCCTATTTGGTTCCCTTTTTGATTGGATTAGCTATTCTTGAGGATATAGGATATCTTCCGAGGATTGCCTTCCTCATGGACACCTTCTTACACAGAATTGGACTGCATGGAAAGGCTGTCATTCCAATCATTCTGGGGTACGGATGTGCTGTCCCTGCTGTCATGGCTACTCGCATTCTTGAGTCAGACAGAGACCGGTTCATCACTGGCGCTATATCTACACTGGTCCCCTGTGCTGCTCGTACAACTATAATTTTGGGGTTGGTCGCCTTTTTCATATCTGCAAATGCAGCTCTGGGGATTTACATTCTGAACTTGATTGTAGTTGTTGTTCTGGGATTGATTCTATCTCGGTTCATGCCGGAGATTACACCGGGGCTGATACTGGAGATTCCTTCGTATCACATTCCTTCTGCAAAGAGTGTGTTACTGAAGACCTGGTTGAGGACGAGGGAATTCATCTACATTGCCTGGCCTCTGCTTGTAGGGGGAAGCATTCTTTTAGGTTACATGAACTACGTGGGATTAGATTCCTTTGTTAATACTGTACTGTCTCCATTAACATTTGTCTTGGGTCTCCCCTCTGTTGTGGGGGTTACATTGATATTTGGGATTTTCAAGAAAGAGCTGTCCTTGGTGATGCTGATCCAGGCTCTGGGTACTTCCCACGTGCTGAAGGTTCTGACTGAGACACAGATTCTCACTTTTTGTGTGTTCGTGGTCTTTTACATTCCATGTGTAGCCACTCTCAGTGTTTTGGCCAAAGAGTTTGGCCTGAAAAGAATGGGGTATATAATGCTCATGACCACGGGAGTGGCTTTAGTGTTGTCATTGTTGGTAAGGGTAGTGGGAATGATCCTTTACACTTGAAGAATGGCTTCTGCCTATTGAATACTACTACAATATTTGGAGAAAGACGAGAATGTTACACGTGTAACACAAATTGAAAGGCAGTAGAAATCTCAATTGAAGCAACACATTTATTGAAGGAAGTATTAGAGAAAAATAGTGGCAAACTACTCCTGTAAAGAAGACAATCGTCAAAGCTCTCCCTGGGACAGTCACATGATGAGAATCAGATACATAAGGAGAACAATCGATAATGAAAATCTATATAAAGGTAGTGGCAAATAGCAAGAAGTATGAAGCAAGAAACTGAGGTTCTCATAGTAGGCGCTGGATTTGCTGGGCTTTCAGCAGCGGAAATCTGTGCAAAGGAAGGAACAGATTGCCTTGTCATTGAGAAAAGTCCTGAAATAGGATATCCTATTACCACAAGTGGAGCGAGTTGGATAGAAGAGTTGGAAAGGTTAGAAATACCCCCTCATCTTTATCATCCAGTAAAACGATGTAGACTTATATCTCCCAATAATGATTGTCTTTTTGACTATGATAGACCAATAGTGTGCATTCTCGATGTTCGTGGTGTGCGACAATTCCTAGCAGAGCGGGCCCTGGAAGAGGGAGCCAGCATTGAAGTCAGGACCACAGCAAGAGACATTATTACTACCAATGGACTTATTAGAGGCGTGAGTGCAAGAACGATAACAGGAAAACTAGAAATCATGTCAAAAATTGTGATCGATGCAAGCGGGTTCCAATCTATAGTAGCTAGAAAAGCGGGCTTGCACAATGGATTCAGAAGATTTGGAGTAGGGGCAGAATATGACTTGTACGTTCCGAAATATGACCAAGACGAAATTATCTTGGCTGTTGGAACCAAGTTCGCACCCGTGGGGTATGGATGGGCATTTCCTCACGGCAATAATAGAGTGAGGGTTGGTCTAGGTCTTATCCATCCAGACGTGAATATGGATCCGAAGGATTATTTAGACATCTTCATAAAGTATTTATCAGAATTCGGAATAAGTAATTCTAAACAAATGGAATACCATTCTGGTGTAATTCCTAGCCAAGGTGTCATTGAAAGAACTGTTACAGATGGATTAATTGTGACGGGTGATGCTGCAGGTCATCCCCTTACATTGGTAGGAGAAGGAATTAGAATTTCTATGCTAGTAGGAAGACTGGCTGGCAAGGTTGCATCTTCAGCAGTTCTAAATAATGAAGGCATAGATAAATATGAAAAAATGTGGAAAAGCAAGTTTGAAAGGAAATTGAAGATTTCTTATCTAATCAATGAAAGAATATCACAATTCGATGACAAGGATTGGGACAAAGGAGTAGAAATGTTGAAGAAATTGACTCCAGAACAATTTGGCAAACTCTTAAAATGTGAATTTTCCAAGAAGCTCATGCTTGACATTGTTAGAAGAAATCCTTCATTGATCAAATCAGGTACGATACACATACTCAAAGATTTCTTACTTGAAGGAGGAGACAGGATTGATCTTGAAGAAGGAAAATTATAAGATATTCTTAAAGAGATATTTTGAGATCATTCCTTATGATTATTTGACAGCATCCGCTCTCTTGGGTATATTCATTTTTCTGGTTGGTCTGGTAATATCATTTTTAGCACGTTTTTCAATGGAATTCGTGAGTAGTGTTCCCATATATCTGGGTAGCTTTGGAATATTCTGGACATCAGCCTGTTTAAGGTGGGGAACTCTACATTGTGTAGACATGTGGAATCAGGTACGAGACTGTTTCGAAGTCAGTGATGAGAAATATTTCGAAACAGTCGACACTTGGCTAGAGAGGATCTTCAATAGCAATAGAATGTTCATTCTATACATGTTAGTAATTGTACCGGTCTGCTTGGGCGTTTTCTTCTATTTCAAATCAGAAACAGAGGTAAGTTTCCGGATAATCCCTAAGATATTTTCAGATATCTGGTACATACAGGATTCTTTCCTGTACTTGAAGATTTCTATCATCATATTATACGCAATTTTCATTTTCTTATGTCTAATAGCAGCAAGCTATGGTTTCGTATGCAACATTTTATTGACAAGAGAGATTGGGACATTTCCCATATCTGATGTATATACGGCTGCACAGAAACTGAGGATCTTTTCAACTTTTCATTTAGTTTGTTCGGTTACTTGGTTTGTAGGGGTTTCATTGTTCATAATTGTCTTCCGAGAAAATCTCATGAAACCATTAGCAGCGTATTGGGTAATATTTTTGACTCTTATTGGATTCTTAATGTTTTTTGTGCCTCAAGTCTCTATCCGTTCTGCCTTAGAGAAAGCAAAGAGAGAGGTTTTGGTTAGATTGGGAGAAGAATATAGCGGAATCTTCAAGACTTTGCTGCTGAACAAGAAATCCAAGGATTTAGGCAAATTGGCTACAAAACTAGAAATGCTCGAAAGAATGCAGATATATGCTGAGAGCATAAGAACCTGGATTTATGATATCACAACGATATCAAGACTTGTAATTTCCTCTTTGCTACCTCCTATAACATTTATTGTATTTAGATGAACCAGAAATGAGCACTTGATAGTCATATTCACCACTCATGAAAAGCTTCTGGGTTAACTGTAAGTCCTCTTTAGAGGGGAGTAGGTTATGACACATATCTCCCGGCTCAACAAGAGCGTTATCAACTCAAAGAAATTGTTCGGTGAACCCAAGAAAATTGCCTGGTATTCTATTCATGGTCATCTTCATCAAGAACTGATTTATAGATAAAAGGACTGACCTATCGGAGACCGTGGACATGGATGAGCGTTGATGAATAGAAGCTGTAGAAGCTACTATCGCGACCGAAACTTTTATATACCTGTGTGTTAAAGAAGCTACGCTTGCGATAGTAACTTGCAAGACGCTATGGAAAGGAGGTACGATATGGCGAACGGTCTTCCTGTTGCAGATAGAAGAACGAGGAGAAGAAAACCAGAGGAGCCCGAGCTAGAAGACAGTGACAGTCCCAATAGAATAACAAGGAGAGCGGTCAGGCGATTCATTCTCCTCTTCTTTTTGCTTTATTCAGTTTTGGCAGTTTCTATCTTTTCCGTTTTTGCTCTGCAGACCCAGACTCCCGAACTTATAGGGAGTTCTGCAGAAATAGAAGTACAATCGGGAGAAGGAACGACCTTCGCCTTCTCAGTGAAGAATCCTTCACTTTTCAAAAGGGAATTTTCACTCACCCTGGATAAGGAGCTCCCCTCTGGATGGATAGCCAGCCTCTGCGACGAGACCCAGTGCTTCTATGAAGGGTGTACAGCCACGTTGGGACCTCGAGAAGAGCAAAAGTTTACTGTGAACATCATTACTGACACTGTAGATACTGCAGGCACTGTACGTCTGCTTCTGTACTTTGAGGGGGAACTCCACCAGGCAGTCAGATTCTCCGTTAGTACCGGGACAAAACCTCAATTTACTGCAAAGATACTGGAAAGCATTCCAGACCAGAAAGGTGTGTCTTTCAGACTACAGATCAAAAATACAGGAAATGTCCCAGACTGGTATTTCGTGTTTGTACCCTCAGGGATCTCTGCAACAGTGAATGAAGACAGACTAGAACTTGAACCTGGAGAGGAAAAGGAAATCACTGTGTACATAGAGGAAAAGCAGAGCATCAACACGTCAGTTCTAATCACTTCCCAGTCTGGACTGTCACAAACACTCTATCTGATCTGTGAACGGGACTACTACTACAACTTTGAGCTGTATTCTGCCAGAGAGTTCTACATCTCCCAAAAGGAGACAGAGATCACCTTTGACATTTTCAACATGGGAGACACTCCCGACATCTATACTGTAGAGGCTACCTGTCTCTCACCGGGATGGGAAGCTCACTGCTATCCAGGCGTGGTCCACGTAGATTCCAAGAAGTCAGAACAGGTAAAAGTCCTGGTAAAGCGGGGAGAAGGAAGGAGCACCCTCATCATTGTTACTGCTATTTCAGAAAGTCAGTTATCAAAGAATACGAAGATCAGTGTATATGTGCAGGAAACCCAGGGGAAAACAGTTCTGGCAGAGTATTTTACAGGGACGTGGTGTTATGTCTGTTCCTATGGAGAGCGTGCCTTGCGACAGCTGGCAGAGGAATTTGACAATCTGATCGTTCTGGTTTACCACATAAAGGATGAGATTGAAACACCAAGCTCACAGAAGCGTGCCAGAGATGTGTATGGATTCACTGACACTGTCTCTGCACTGGTGATTAACGGGAACAAAAATGTGTACTACTCATCAGGGGGAGAGGGAACCATCTATTTCAAGTACAAGAGGATCATTGAAGAGCTGCTGTCCGAGGCCCAAAAGGCAGAAATCTACATTTCAGGACGCACCCTGGGAAATACAGTCACAATTACTGCAGAGATTCACTCGTATATTTCAGGTACATACGACGTGTATTTCATTCTTTTCAAAAACGACTTCGAGTACAGGGGAGAGATAAAGCAGTACATAGTGAGAGAGGTAGCAGACCCGCAGAAAGTCTATTTGAACGAAGATGAAATCATGGTGTCTTGCGAGTTCACCCTTCCTCAAGGTGAATCCTTTGAAGGATACGGGGTCGTGGTGATCATACAGAACCCTGAAACACTGGAAGTGATCCAGGCCAATTCCTACATGTTATGAGAGGTGATTTCATGGAACAGAAAAGAGACAAGGTCATAGGCATGGTACTCGTGATGATTCTGGGAGCATCATGCCTCTACATACTTTCAGGAGAAAATGAGGGAAAAGAAGCTTCGGCACGTATTCTGGTAGACTGGATTTGGAATGATTATGATCTGGCAATTTCAAGAGCCCAGAGTGAAAACAAATGCATTCTAATTGATTTCTGGGCAGTATGGTGCAAAGAGTGCAAAGAAATGGATAAGAAGGCATTCCAGAATCCAGAAGTTGTCCAGCTGCTCAAGGACTTTGTACTGTTGAAGGTGGATGTGGACGATGTTCCGGAGTTGAAGGCCAGATTCGCAGTGGGAGGAATGCCCGCCATTATTATTGTGACACCTGAAGGAGAAGAAGTCGCCAGAATAGTGGGGTATAAGAATGCTGAGCAGTTGAAGACATTCCTGGAGGGGGTTCTCCAGGAATAAGGTTTATAATTAGGAAGGAGGAGGTCCATCCATGACTGAGGTTGGTGTCATTACTGCATTCATTTATGGCATGCTCTCTTTTTTTACGCCCTGCATTCTCCCCCTCGTGCCTGCTTACATCACGTACATAACGGGGGTAGATCTGGAAACCCTTCAGGAAGGAGTGCAGAGAAGCCGCATATTTTTCAATGCTTCCTTCTTCGTTCTGGGATTTTCCATCGTCTTCATATTACTGGTGATCCCTGCCAATATTCTTGGCAATTTATTACTCGAGCACCAGGTTCTGATCCATAGAATTGCAGGGATAATTATCATTGTGTTTGGACTGCACATTGCAGGTATCATTAACATAGGAATTCTAAACGTGGAAAAGAAGCTGCATCTAACAGAAAGACCTCGCGGTTATTTTGGCTCTCTGATCATTGGGGTCACCTTTGCAGCAGGATGGTCGCCCTGCATTGGTCCAATACTGGCTTCCATTATCCTGATAGCTTCCACAGAGTCCATGGCAACAGGTGTCTTTTTTCTGGCAGTGTATTCTGCAGGGCTCGCTATTCCTTTCCTGATTACTGCTCTGGCTATCAATCAGTTTCTGCAGTACTACAGAGGAATTTTGCAGCATACGAAAACAATTATGTTAATATCCGGACTGGTCCTGGTATTCGTGGGAGGACTGATCTTTTTAGGGTTATTCCAGAGACTGTTCTCAGTTCTTGCTTAACAAGAGCTGTATGCCATCGCATGATGGGAGAGAGTATTTACAATGTCTGCACCGCTACACTCTCATATCAGCATATCAGAGGGATTGAATTAATGGGGAAAGAGGCTCACTCTCATGTATTTGAAAAGTCATCAGGGTGACTTATCATCTCTAATATAGTCGCGGGTGTGTCTCTCATACATATCATCGAGAATAGTGTGGTCTTCATCTTTTACTTGAGAGTACAGCCAGATGGACAGCTTCAATGCAGCTTTGAAGAGATCACACCGCTATGTATAAGATTTTCTAATATTTTTGAGATAAAAAAACGATTCACAGGTGCATTCTTTACATAAATGCTAAATCAGAATCAGACTATGATAGGATTGAAAGAAATGAGTAGAGGAATAGTAGTGGAGAACGATAAGTATCTTGAAATCAGACTATGATAGGATTGAAAGGT
>CAZFAR010000135.1:0-7162 GCA_964516825.1 uncultured Thermococci archaeon | reverse complement strand
AAATCTCTTATAATACCCAAGGTTTTCTGACCTTGTTCTGTAGCTCTGTAAAAGATGTAATTATCCCTTTCTGTTTTTTCAACCAAATTAAGATCAACAAGACTGTTCTCTTTCTTAAATCTATCTGACAGTCCATTCAGAGCTCCACACACATCAGTAACTCTCAGTCGTGTTTTTCTGGCAATTTCTGAGGCATAAGACCTACTGGGGTATATGCTGATGAGATAGCCTAGCACTTCCCGACGTACCCTGCTCTTTCTGAGGGAAAAGATAGCAACTGGTTCTAATACCTCAGCCATGATATCATTATGCAGGTTGTTCTTTTAAGGTTTTTGGTTGCCATTGCCTCGAATAGTATGGCCTAGAGCATTCTCGTTTTGGGGGAATAATCGAAGAGCTACTCAGATGAGTTAGAATGCGAAAGGATTCCCCTTCTCTCTATGCAAAGCAGTCATAAGGAACAAGTCTGAACCCAATCATGTACGAAGCAGGCCTCACCTATGCTCTTTTTGCAGGGTTCATGAGTGTACTCCTGATACTACATTCAGTAGAGAAAAAGAATGAACCATCATTTGTGTTTGCCCTTGTGTTTCTGATATCTCCTGGAGCGGTACCGAGTGGAATCTATGGCTGAAAGACATAACCTTTTCGAGATCGTATTTACTCCCATCGTTCCTCTGACCAGTTACTTTACAGGCTGGGCCCTGTTTATCATCTATGAGTCAGAGAAATATTTCAGAAGATTGATTTCTCTTCACAATATTCGTTCTGTTTCTGATCTGATTTTATCCTTAACCTTGGAGAGTCCCTGATTTGCATTAACTTCTATCCATTTCTTTGCCAGAAATTTCCGATCACGCAATTCCCTGTACATACTGTTGACCTTTTCCAAGAATTCCATGTCAGCTTCATGTCTGTCCAGGCCCCCCTTTTGTCCCTTTTTTCTTGCTTTTCCAATCTCTGGAGAAACATTCATATAAAATATGACATCAGGAGGTATAATCTCAAAGAGATGAACGAACTGGAGAGCCTTCTCCAGATCGAACCCACGAGCACACTGGAATGCTACAGTAGACGTTATATACCGGTCTGCAACGATGAAGTAGCTTTCAAGATATTCCTTGATCTCTTCTTGATCCTTAACAATATCTGCTGCATAAGTGAGAAACTGTACAGATACATCAAGCTCTCGTGAACCAGAAAGAAAATCTGTTATAATCTTCCCCCATGGACTTTTGTAATCCGGGTATTCGTATTTTTTCACCTGGTACCACAAATCCTCCAGTATCTTCTTTGAATAGTTGCATAATGTCCTTTTCCCAGATCCATCGATTCCTTCGAAAACGAGAAACTTACCTTTCATGCAATCCAGTTAGATCATGTATAATAAGGGTTTTCCCTGTGTGATGTTATAATCATGAACCATGAACCCTCTGTTAGCACCATATCCTTATAAAGTCTGTAGAAGAGGACCACCATGAGTTGGGACACCCAAAAGCTACTTGCATTTCCTGGAATTTTCGGTCCTCCTCTTCATTCAATAATTGCACTTAGTATAAGCCTTCTGAGACCAGAGTATGATCATGTCACTCAATCCATGAGCGAGCTCGGGGAGGCTGGAGCACCTTACGCTTTCATGAATGCAGGGTTCTTGCTCCTGGGATTGTCACTAGTAATGTTTGCGTTTGCCCTCGATAAAGAACTGAGTTCGAAAATCGGCTCCGCTCTCATATGGCTGATGGTACCCCTCCTCTGGGTGGAAATTATGGCTTTACAGCTCTTTCGTTCTAGCTAGTCCTTTTTTCTACGTAAAGCGTCTCTTAGGCACGAATCACAGAGATCTGAGAAGTCTCCTGAGCAGCTCAATGATTCGATCTACAAATTCTGCCAGCCCTAGTTCTTCTAACGTACTTTCCATCTTGAGTTCCAGCTTCTTTGGAGTATTCAAATTCCCGGAGACCCGAACCTCTCCCCTTATCGGCAATTCCACCATCACAGTCTCCTTGATTGGCACTGCAACAGTTGCATTTATGGGTATGATGATCTTGTGTGTTATTCCTCCTAGAGTGATATAGGACTCTGCTGCACTTGTGATTTCTGCGGTTACTGTAGTGTCTAATGGGACTTCAACCTCAATAATCTCATCCACATTGGTAGTAAACTCCATGGGTATGTCTATATCTTCGGTACTGAAGGTCAGATGGATTGTCTCATTCTTGAGATTGCTCAGCTCTCCGGTGAGCTCTTCTATTGCTGAAACTGCTTTGTTCTTTTCTGAATAGAGTGTGTAAAACAGGAACATGTTCAATATCAGGGAGATAAGCACCCCTGCACCTAGAAGATAGAGGACTTTTCTTGAGTTGGCTTGATTCATAGGAAACTTACACATTCTCGAAATTTAAAAGTTAACTCTCCCTCCCTTTCTGATCATGGAAAGGAAATTCTATTGAAATACCTTCGTAATGAGCAAAAATTGCAGATAGAGAAGATTCCCCATTCTCCATTGCACAAGTAACAAGGCACAAGCTGGATCCTGTCTCTGGTACTGTTACACGTGTAACAATTCGAATTTATCTTGCTGTGTTTGGGATTTGTGATGCAAGACATCTAAACACTCAAAGAAAATTATCAGTCGAATTGGTGGGCAGACTCTTCTTCAACCACGTCAGGAAGTTCGTCTTCCACGTATCGCAGGCGAGGATAGAAGAAACACATTCCAGCAATAACCATCATGAGTATTCCCATGAGGATGAACATCAATCCTATGCCTCTGCCCGGACCCACACCAATAATGCTTCCCACACTCTTTACTAGCGAACCATTAACAGCCATAGCAGGCTCAAACACTCTGTCAGCTAATGCTCCCACGAGAAGATACGAAATTGGCGTCGTCGACCATGCAATAGCTCGTCGTACAGAGAATACTCGTCCCTGTACATCAGGAGCAGTCTTGATCTGCCAGATAGCCTGGCTGCAGCCGTTCACTGTAGGTACGGCAAAAAGGTAAACAAAGTTCGCAACTGCAATGATCAGTACACTGGGTCGAATTCCCAGAAAGATGGCTGCAGCTCCTACAAGGAGTCCGAAGCCCAAAACACCATTCACACGCCTTTTTGGACCTCCCCATGTACTCAGGAAAAGTCCTCCTAGAAGCATGCCCACACCACCCACAGATTCCAGCGTACCCAGTACAGCAGGAGATGAAAAGCTCAAGACCATGGGTACAAATAGAGCCCCAAAGGATGAACATGAGAAATTCACACCAGCGAAAAATGCCAGTAGGGCCAAGAGGCCTGGACGATCTCTTATATATGTCCATCCGTATGCAACTTCTCTCAAGAACGAGCCTCTTCTTTTCTGGCTATCAGCAGTGATCTCAGGTCGCGGAATCCTAATTGCGAGCAAAGTTCCCAATGCAAACAGAAAGGTGGCAAAATCAATGACCAGAATGCCCCATATCTGAATCGTCATGATAAGAATGCCTGCAATCATTGGTGACAGAATGACTGAAGCTGATTCTGCAGTTTGCACCATGCCTGAAGCGCGCGCAAGATGTCGTTTGGGAACAAGCAATGTTGTGGAAGCTGAATAAGCAGGCCACTGAAAGGTACTGAAACTCGAGCTGACCAGCACTGCAAGGCAGATATGCCAGACTCTCAGTTCGCCCATGTATAGCAGTAAAGCGACGACAAGTGTACATATTGCTGCCCCAGAATCGCTGAAAATCATCGCTTTACGCCTATCCCAGCGATCCACCAATACTCCAGCAAAGGGAGCCACAACGAGATGTGGCACTGTACCAAAGAGCATGACCAAAGCCAAAGGCGTCACTGATCCAGTTTCCAGGAAAACCCACACAGCCAGTGCAAAATTGGTCAATCCCGATCCTATCAAAGAAACGAACTGTCCAATCCAGATGATGATAAACGTTCTCATGCTTCTTGCTGAAACTTTTTGTACCATCTTTTCACCTTTCAATTTTCTGGTTCAATCCTGCAGAGATTCTGGATACTATGAGGTTATTATCCTCTCACATGCGTATTTAAGTTTGACGCTTTTTTGGTTCATTTCTCCAGTACAAGATAGAAAATAATTGGTTGAAAAGTTCAGAGCAATTCACGAATGTACTAAGAATTATTCAGGAATATGTCAGTTCTCTTGAAATTTCTAGCTTCATTCATAAGAAGAATAGATACTAGTATCCTTATTGTCGGATTTTGCCTGTCTTGAAATAAGAAAACTAAATGAAAAGATATCAAATTAGGAAAAACAACATCAACGAGCTTGCAGGATGAGTTAAGTTTATATATAAGCTCATACAAAATAAAAACAAGTTAAAAAGTGGAGGTGCGTAGTATGAAGGAAATCTTCCTCGTCTGCATCCTGCTTGCAGGAATGCTGCCTTCAGGAACTCCTGCTGAGCCTGTGGTCCTGTTAGCTAACTCTATTGACAGAGGGCTCAATTCTGACTTCATTGACTTCTTGGAAGCAGAAAGACCCTTGGAATTGGTGGATGCTTCTGAATTTGAAAGCTACAAGAACAGTGCATACATTGTTATCCTTGGAGGAAACAAGGCCCCAGAAGGTGTGGGAGACATCGTTGAAAAGGTTCTGAGCGAGCAGGAGAAGAATGAAATAGGCAAGGAAAAGAGAATGCTAGTCAAGCTGAACCTCTGGCAGGAAGGCCAGGTTGTGGTCTTTCTTGCAGGTCCAGATAGAGAGGGAACCGGAGCTGCATGCCAGGAGAACAAGAAATCTTATACCAGTCTTCTAAGGGCAATAGAGACCCTCAGATCAGAAATAATTACACCAGGTCAGGTAATTGCTTTCCTGTGGCCTCAAGTCCTTTTGAACAGTGACCGTATTGCACCTTATGCTCCTTTGCAGACAGAGACCACAAAATTTCCTAATCTGATTCCTTATTCCTTGAAAGAGAACTGCTGGTTTTTCTGGATCGATGATACTCCTTACGCCAAGTATGCACATCCTGTCCGGTTTGTCTTCTATGGGGTCGAGTCGCAGGATTCTACTGTATATGATGAGGAGTGGTGGCCTGTCCTCAATGGAAAATCTCTGTGGGTAGAAGAAGATGAGTACTGGAATAAGATCTACTGGGTATATAATCCAGGGTTCACAAGGCCCACGCCTTCGTTCTTCCACTACAGGACTGGCACTGCGCTGAATCAGGAAGAGGAATCTGCCGGGAAAGCGCTTGTCGCGAATGGATGGAAAAAAGGGGAGGCATACGAAGAAGGCATGGCAGAGGACGAAAAGGGCGCGACTGCTATCCTGAAAGACATGGATCTCACAGTAGAAAGAGCTAAAACTGTAAGGGAAATAAAGACAAAGCTGAAGAACTGGGCCAGGGATATGAAGCCGTGCAATATGCTGATGATCTACATCACAGCTCACGGTGGCAAAGGTTACGTCGCTGTTGGTGGAGAAAAATTCACAGCAGCTGAATGTGCAGAGCTCTTGAGTGCTTTTGATGATGGAGTCCACATCTTTCTCATAGTGGATGCCTGCCATGCAGGGAGCTTCATCACGGATGAAATGAAAGAGGAAGCAGAGGTGATCATAACAGCTACCAGTGCTGATAAGTGTGCATACAGGGATTTTGATCCAGAAAACGACCCTAACCCGTTTGACAAAGGGTCGGAGTTTACCAGTGGATTAGTAGAATCATCGGCCCTCTTTCTGGAGAGTCAGCCTGTCCCTCTCAGCCCAAAAGATGTATATGGACGCATTTTTGGCAGTATTGAGGATGTCATGATGGATGCAGTGGATCTGGATGCTGCAGCTATAAATGGTTTGTCAGACCCTCAGCTGTGGATGAAAGGAGTTGTAAAGCTGGTTGAAGAAGGCGAAGGGTATGACTAAAGGTCACTCTCTGATGCAGATGCCGTCAATACTTCTCTAGCAGACCCTCTTGGAGTGTTGGTTCTGTTACACGTGGTTTTGTTACACGTGTAACACTTTTCTGATTTCTGAACTCTCCAGATAGGTTTATCAAAGTCAACTATCATTCCTGTGGCCAGCACACGTAATATTACAGTATATACTCAGTTTCCTGAATTCTTGGACGTTTTTATGTGGGACCTGGCAGAAGAAATCTTGATGCCACCTGCTGTTTGAAAAGTTCTCACGCAGGCCAAGACGCATCAATAAGTGAGGGAAGCTACACAGGGCCATGACCAACTATAACCAGAGTACCGCCACCTTTTAATAGATTCAAATCAATCTCTGAAGAAATGTTAGAATGTTATATCTGGGTAAGCATCTTCATTTCGTTTGATGTTAACACAATTTCTGCAGCTGCTGCATTCTGTTTCACATGATCGATCTGCAAAGCTTTAGGAATGGTTATCACTCTATCCATATTGACCAACCATGCAAGAGCAATCTGCTGGATAGTAGCTTGATGGTGACCAGCCACCTTCTCCAGATTCTCACACATTTCTCCTTTCAAATCAGTAAGACCCCAGTGACCGAGGGGACTGTATGCTGTCATAGTGATGCCTTTATCCTGGTAGTACGGTAAAGACTCATGGATATGTTTCTGTCTCACTATGTTTGCAAGCACCTGATTAGTAGCTAATTCTGCCTTCTTCAGAACAGTCTGAGCATTGATGAACTGCTTTACGGAGAAGTTGCTCACCCCGATGTAGCGCGTTCTTCCTTCGTTAACCAGCTCTTCCATTATCCTCATCAACTTTCTCATGGATACGAAAGGGACAGGCCAGTGGATCAGGTACAGATCAAAACAATCAATATTCAGACGTTTAAGGCTACTGTAAGCTGCTTTTTTCATTCTACTGTGTGTGGCATGCATAGGAAACAATTTGCTGGTGATAAAGAGGTCGTCGCGGTCGTATTCTGTGATCAGATCTCCCACTATTCTTTCTGATTTTCCCCAACCATAGACTTCTGCAGTATCGATATGGTTCATGCCCAGTTCAATTCCTCTGCACAGTGATTCTTTCCATTTGCTGTAATATTCTCGCGATTTCAGACTTTGAAGTCCCCAGGTACCCTGTCCAATGACTGGAATTTTCTCACCAGTTTTTCCAAGTTCAACCCTTCTCACAGAAATATTCCGATTTTGTTACTCTTAACTGTTTTGTTTGTCCCATTTGTTACACGTGTAACATCTCTGGTCATC
>CAZFAR010000134.1:0-7226 GCA_964516825.1 uncultured Thermococci archaeon | reverse complement strand
ATCCATATGAGGAATTTTTTAGCTACCCTCTATCGAAGAGAATGATGAATTCTGGGACAGCCCCTATGAATTCTCTCAGATCTGGTTGGTTAGTGTAGACTTCAGCTATCTCAAGGCTTCTGCCTGCTCAAGAAATGGGTTCCAAGCGGATGCTCTTAATGCCCAGCTTATGGTTTCGATTCTGCAATCCATTGTAGACATTTCACCAATAGTTCTTGCGAAATCTGCAAAACCAAAAAGCTTATTAGATGCAGGAATCAAGAAAAAAGAAAAAGGAGGTGAGACAAAATGATGCCAAGAGTCGAGGACTATCTAGATTCCACATGTGTAGCATCAACAGGTGGTACAATGTTTATTGAAGGATTGACCTAGGTCCTGGAATTGCTTCCTTAGTAGGATCTTAAGTTTCCTTTTTTTGTTTTTCTGCTGTTTTCAGGCAGGCTTTGGGTGTGGAAGAAATATTGAGTAACCTGAACTTCACTCTTCCTTCATTTCTTGCCAGACGTTCAATCAGATTCCTTATGAGATTTATTGCCACAAGCAAATGAGAAAAAGAAAGTAGAAGGGAAGAGTGGGAATGGAAATGAGGAATGCATAACTTTTTATATCAGCTTCTTAAACTTCAAAAGAGGTGATCTCTTGAAAGTATTAATAACTGCAGCCCTTCCGTATGTAAACAATGTGCCTCATCTGGGAAACCTCATCCCAGTGTTGTCAGCAGACATATTTGCCAGATTCAAGAGGCTTAAAGAAGAGGATATATTATACATATGCGGAACAGATGAACATGGTACCGCAACGGAGACTGTGGCTATGCGGGAGGGAATGACACCTCAAGAGGTCTGTGACAAGTATTTCAGGATTCACAGAGACAGCTATGAATGGTTGAAGATTTCTTTTGATCATTTTGGGAGAACATCAAAACCTTATCAGCATGAGATCACCCAGCACATCTTTCTGAAGCTGTACGAGAACGAGTACATCTTTGAGAGAGATCTGGAGCAGACTTACTGCCCATACTGTGAGCGATTCTTGGCTGACCGGTACGTCGAGGGAGAGTGCCCTCATTGCGGTTTTGAAGATGCACGCGGAGATCAGTGTGAGAACTGCGGTAAAGTGTATGACCCAAAAGATTTGATCAATGCACGCTGTTCACTCTGTGGGAACAGTCCCGTAGTCAGGACGACACGACATTTATTCCTGGATCTGCCCCAGTTTGAGGAAAGACTGCTGGAATTCATCGATGAACGGAAGGACATCTGGTCATCCAATGCAGTGAACTTTTCCTTAGCATGGATCAAAGAGGGGCTGGAGCCGCGATGTATTACTCGTGATCTGGAATGGGGCGTCCATGTTCCTTTACCAGGTTGGGAGCACAAAGTGTTTTATGTGTGGTTCGATGCTCCTATCGGATACATCTCCATCACTCAGGAATACTGTGACATGAATGGTACAGCCTGGGAGGACTGGTGGAAGAACCCTGAAGAAGTGAAGCTTTACCAGTTCATGGGCAAGGATAATATACCCTTCCATACAGTGATTTTTCCTGCTACCCTCATGGGAGCAGATGAAGGGTATACTCTCCTACATCAGATCTCTGTCAACGAGTACATCACTTACGAGGGAGGCCCTTTCTCCAAATCTAGAGGAATAGGTGTATTCTGCGATGATGCAATGACATCAGGCATTCCGCCAGATGCGTGGAGGTACTACCTCTTCATCAACAGACCTGAGAAGCAGGATACCCACTTCTACTGGGAAGATCTTCAGGAAAAGACTAATGCAGAATTGGTTGGAAACCTGGGGAATTTTGTCTACCGCACCCTGAGTTTTGCCCATCAATATCTGAATGGCGTGATAACTACTGAAGAATTGGCTGAGGAGGATGAAGCCTTTCTCCAGCAGGTGAACCAGCAAGTCGAATCTGCAGAGCACTGTCTTGAAGCCTGTGAGCTGAAGACTGCACTCAAGCAGATCATGGGGATCTGCCGCATGGGAAATCAATACTTCCAGGAGAACGAGCCGTGGAAGCAGGAGGACACCCGGGGAAAGACCATCTACGTATGCAGCAACTTGGTGGCGAAGCTAGCCATCCTTCTGGATCCCTATGTTCCTGCAGCTGCAGAGAAAATATGGGACCAGTTGAACCTGAAAGAGAAGCGTACCTGGGGATTGGCCAAAGGGCTCCCAATATCCACCACCACTATCAAATCCCCGGAAATTCTGTTTACTCCCCTGGAGGATGACTTCATTCAGAATATGAAAAAGAAATATGGAGGGAAAAAAGTGGAATTGAAAGAAGCAATACCCTACGAACACTTTGAGAAGCTGGATATAAGAGTTGGCAAGATCATAGAGGCAGAAAAGCATCCCAACGCAGATAAATTGGTGGTCCTGAAAGTAGACATCGGAAAGCCTGTCACTGTGGTAGCAGGAATCAAGCAATGGTATAATCCTTCAGAACTTGTAGGAAAGAAAGTAGTCTTGCTTGCCAATTTGGAGCCCATCACGTTGCGAGGTGTCAAGTCCCAGGGAATGATCCTCGCTGCCCAAGATGAAGAAGGTGTCTCCCTGCTGACAGTAGACAGAGAAGTAGCTGCTGGGTCGAAGGTGCTGTAAAGACTGCGTACTACTATGCAGAATATCTTCGACAATACCTGAAGGTATGAAATTGCGATATTCGCCATGAAACCCTTTCCTGATTCAGAAAGAGAGGGCCAAGGCTCGTAAGATTTACAATTCCACCGAAAGCTTTATATAGGTGAGACAAGAAATAGAAATAGCTCGCGATCACGCCCCGTTAGAAGACACACAGTATCCTCTCCTTTTCCTCCAGGGGCAAGAATGCGAGAAGGGGCTCCTCGACTATCGGGGGGCCTTTGTCTTTTATTACATTCTGTTTACTGTCAGGTGAGATCCTCCAGTGTACATTCCTTTTTATCAGAGCATTTTTCGCTACCCATGCACTATTGGAACAGCTACTGAGCATTCTATCTTATCGGTAATCTTATATACCCGCTGTTATATCCTCTCCCATGAAGCGATTGCTCCTCATCTTTGTCATACTCTGTATTTTGTCCCCTTCCCTTTCTGCTCAAAAGGAGGTCATCTACTTCTACGAGGAAGGATGTCCACAATGTGAGAGAGTTTCCCTGATTCTTAACGAACTTTCACAGGAGCATTCCCTCCATATCATCATGTATGACGTAGCCACCCAAGAAGGATACACTCTCTTCAAAAGATATGGATTTGCTACCACTCCAGCTCTACTCATCAATGGAAAAAAACTGGAGGGTAAAATCGAAAAATCAGATATTCTAAGGGCTTTGAAAGGTTACAGATGGTACTACTTTCTCATAGCTCTTGTCCTGGGTTCTCTTTCTGGTGTTTCTCCTACTTTAATGGGTGTGCATACTGATATTATCGATGAAGTAGGCAGAACTACCAGAGAAGAAACTGAGGTCATTTTCCGGTCTTTGCTGTTCTACTCAGGAATCTTGGTTACTGCATTCTGCCTCTTTCTTGTCTTGGATGTTGTCCTTTCCTTCCCTTTTGTCGCTGTCTTATTGGGAATTGTAGTTTCTCTGAATCTACTGAATTCAGGACTGCATTCCTTCAATTCATATACCCGCATCGATCTATACATAAAGACGAAGTTCATCACTCTTGGGCCTTTTTCTGTACTGAAACTGGGACTGCTGCATGGAATTGCCAAGTTTTCTGATTCTGTACCCATGTTCCTCCCATTGATGTACATAATCATTACAGAGGGAGCATTCATTCAGGATCTGGGTCTTTTTCTATTACTGTGTACAGGAATAATACTCTCCTATGCTGTGATACTACTCCTGGCAATAGTGCAGATTAATTTGTTCAAAAAATTCAAGAATGAGCGAATTTCTCAGGTATATTTTTGTGTGTCAGGCCTTTCTGTCATGGCAGTCTCTCTTCTCTTATTGTGGGAGGTACTGGAGGAGGCCCACATACTGACAGCTCTGATCCTTACTGTACTTGTCACAGTAGTATCAGGAGTCTTGATGGGATTCAGGAGAAGGGTTGTCTATTGATTGCAGTGGATCAGATGGATTTAGCTGTTTTATCCAAGATCGATGCAACCTGCTCTTTTTAGCACCCGCAGTGCTCTTAGTGTAATCCATTTTGAAGGATGTCCCACTTTTTCGAACATTTCCATTCCTCTAGGATGAGTCCTCTCCAAAATCCATTTTCCTTCTATATTTTTCGATTTCACGAGATTGAGCGCTTCATGCATTCTTTCATCAACTATGCCCAACTCGGTCAGGACTTCCAGTACTTCCAGGACGTCAGATTGCCAGAACAAAGGGAATGCAAACTTCGTCCATGACGGCTTCTTTGCTCTCTTTCCACTCTTATCCTTTCTGTACCAATAAATTCGATTTTCCAAATAAATTTCCGCGTTCCTCTCAATAATGTCTTTAACCCTTGCAGTCACCAAGTGAGAAGGCAGTTTGGCAAATGCAGAAAGCACCTTGACTCCGCCCATGTAACATCTCTCAGGAAATACCTTGTCCTTTTCCGATGGATACCAGCTACAGGACCACCCATTCTCTTCTGCGGAGACCAGAAAATCCACTGCATCATGCACTCCTGAGTTTTCGTAACCGAACAATAGAAGAATTCTCAGAATAATACCGGTCAAACAGAATTCATTGGTTGAAGCTTCCTTTTTCTTCTTCAAGACAGAACCAAAAGATCCATCCTCTTGCTGAAAACTGAGCACGTGTTTGACAGCTTTCTCGATACGGGAATTTCTTTCAAGTCCCAATTCAGACAACAATAGTAGCTGAAATCCTGTATTGTCATAACCCCACAGCTTCTGTGAATTTCCCCAGAATCCCTGTTCATGCTGCTGGGAAAGAATCTTCTCTACCGCATCCTGTTGTGCTATTCTCTTTCTTGCTTTCTGAATCTGCAGATCGTCATCAGGGTTACCCAAGAGATCTCTCAGAGTCCAGTATTTCACAGAAGGATTGGTGTCCTGAAGAAGCCATTCTATCGTTTTCACAAACATCCAGTAGTGACCACCTTAAGAATCTTTTGCATTTCTTGAATCCTCAGATCCTTGGTCCCTGATGTTACGCGTGTAACAAGTGATATCAGTTTTTACTTTTCGAAAAAACCGATGACATTTGCCGTTGTCTACCTCAATTCTTCGATTCTTTTCATGAATTTTACCACTCTCTCCTTTTCAACAGGATTTTCAATTTTCCCCTCTTTCTTGAAAGCTTTCCCCACAATGCATCCATCTGCATATTCAAGAATTGATTCCACGTTTTCCATTGTGACACCACTCCCTGCAAAAAGGAACCTGTCTGGCACTGCTTTTTTCACTGCTTCAAGATCTCGTATCTGAGGTTCTTCACCCGTTTGAGAGCCAGTAACAATTAAAGCATCTGCCAGTCCCCTGTAAACAAGATCTCTGGCTGCATTCTCAATAGATTGCTCTCCCAAAGGGACTCCATGTTTCACAAAGACATCTGCAAGAATGCGTGCTCGAGATCCTAGCATTTTTCTGTACCTCAGGACATCGCAGGCTTTCCCCTCAATTAGCCCCTGGTCTGTCACAAAGGCTCCAGATACTATGTTGCAGCGGATGAATTCGCCACCTGTCGCATGGGCAATGGCTAATGCAGCTCTGCAGTCGTTTCTCAATACATTCACTCCAAAAGGTAGATCAATAGACAAGGAAAGAATTATCGCAGTCATGCAGCTCACTGTTTGAGGTTCTACCGCGTCTTTGAAATAGGGTGCGTCTCCGAAGTTTTCTATAAGGACACCATCAACTCCACCTTCTCTGAGAGCACAATAATCCTCTTGGGCCCTTTCTGCTACTTCACTTAAATCTACAGATCGAGGTGACCCTGGGAGAGGCAGCAAATGGATCATGCCAATGACAAATTTTTTGTGAAAGATCTCCATCATAAGAGAAAGTATGTGCGATCCTATTTATGTCTTCACATAGCACTGCTTCATTGTCACATCTCTCAGAATCATTTCCTCGCCTTCGAGAAACATCTTTTGGATCTGGTCGGTTTCATTCATGAATTCTTGTGTGTTCAATGTCTAACTCTCTTTTCGCAGATTGGCCTTACCAGCTTGTTACACGTGTAGCATGATGATCAGTCAGAGACTTCTCTCCCCTTTCTTATCCTGAAAGAACAATTTTTAAAGAGATGTTTTCATCCGTACGTGTGATACAATGATAGACTTACAGAACATGAAGAGAGAAGATGTCCTGAAAAAGGTATATGAGATAGCTTTTGCTTACGAGAGAGACCTGGGCAACTGCCCTCAATGCTTGCTGGCCACTATGCACGATATCTTTGGTATTGGAGATGATGACTCCTTCAAGGCTGCGACAGGGTTTGCAGGGGGCGGTGGTCTCACTGGAGATGGTACCTGTGGTGCCCTGGTAGGCAGTATCATGGCCATAGGGCTGGTGCTGGGACGGGACAAAGAAGGACACAGATCCAGGAAAGGAGCAGGCAGAGCATATGGAGCAGCTAAAAAGGTTACAGACAGATTCTCTGAAGAATTCGAAGGTGTTGTCTGCAAGGATGTCCAGAAAAAGATCTTTGGAAGATCGTTTGATCTCCTGAACAAGGAGGATTACGAAAAATTCGAGAAAATGGGGGCCCACACTGATAAGTGTACTGATGTCGTGGGAAAGGCAGCCATGTGGACTGCAGACATCATACTGGATGAGCTCACGGGAGAATAGTTCTTCATTTCTTACCTAATGGAAAGTGGCAGGCAACAAAATGTCCTTTATCCTTTTCTTCAAACTCGGGTTCCTTTTCAGAGCAGATTTCTTTGGCATATGAACATCGTGTGTGGAACCTGCATCCTGAGGGCGGGTTGGTAGTGCTTGGAACATCTCCCTTCAAAATGATTTCCTTTCTTTTCAACCGCGGATTTGGAACAGGAACAGCAGAAAGCAGTGCCTCAGTGTAAGGATGCTTTGGATTGTTGAAGAGTTGATTCTTTGGTGCCATTTCCACAATTTTTCCCACATACATCACTGCAACACGATCGCAAATGTGCTTTATGACACTGAGATCGTGGGTTACAAAGAGATAGGAAAATCCAAACTCTTTCTGGAGATCCTGCATCAGATTCAGGATCTGGGCCTTTATCGACACGTCCAGGGCGGAGACTGGCTCATCTGCCACAATAAAATCAGGATC
>CAZFAR010000133.1:0-7255 GCA_964516825.1 uncultured Thermococci archaeon | reverse complement strand
CTCTTTTTTCTTGTATTTTTTCTGAAGCAGCTCTTCAGCCAAATCAAGCTCTTCCTGTGTAAGTTTACCGGATTTGAGGGAAATTCCAAACTGCTTCTGAAAATGTGATGCAACTTCAGAAAGGATCGCCTTCATATTCGTTCCCACATTAGTCACTTCGCAGAAATTGCTGGCAGTTCTCCCCTTATTCTCGTACTTCAACGCTTTCATGTTTTCAAGGTTGCATTCCACCAGTAAAGTCATGTGATGGAAAAGTGAGCCCCATTTCTTGCAGCTGGCAGCTCCTGAAATCTTCTTTCCTTCTTTAAACAGACTGTTCTTCTCATCGATTTTGGCTCTGAGTGCCTCACCAACGCATGCGCTCAGGGCTCGAAAAACATCCAGTGGATACTGCTGCAGAGGAAGGCAAAACGACAGGCAGGCAACACCTTCATCCAGAAAGACAGCTCCCCCTCCAGTGAACCTTCTCAGAACTCTGATACTATTATCCAAACAGAAATCTATGTTCACCTCGTTACCAACGTCCTGAAACCGACCCACTACGACGCATTTTGATGTAGTCCACACCCTGAAGGTAAAAATGCCGCATCTGGCTACAGCTTCCTCTACTGAAAGACACATTTCTGGATTGCCGTGCTGATACAGCAGCCGCAATTCATTTCCTGGGCAGATTGAGAGCGTTACCATGGAAATCCAAACTCACATCTCTTATCATTTCTGTCATAGTGGGATGTGCACACAGGAGACGGGACAGCTCATCCACAGTAGCTTCCATGAGCATGGCGAGGGATACAATGTGTATCAATTCTGTAGCTCCTTTTCCAAGTATGTATGCTCCCAGAATTTCTCCGTATTTTTTGTCTGAGAAGATGGCTACCCTTCCCTGGATAGCACCCACAGTTTGTGCTCTTCCTGAAGCTCCATACGAGAAAGAACTTTTCGTTACATCGTATTTTGCCGTTTCTTTTTCTGTCAGTCCAACAACTGCTGCTTCGGGAGCAAAGATGATCTTTGGAACGAGCTTTGGCCTGTAGACACTGTTCATACCCATGGCATGCTCTGCTGCCACCATACCCTGGGCTACTGCATCTCCCGCGAGAAAAGTCCCTGTCACATCTCCTACTGCATATATACTGCTGATTGCAGTCTGCATGTGCTCATTGGTTAAAGGTTCCTTCAGAAGGGTGAGAGGAACATCTTCTAGGACAGGCTTTCTCTTCATCCAGATGACTTCTTCTACCATGATTTCCTCCTTGCCTACTTCAACGATCTTCTTGTCTCCGCTCTTCTTGATGGAAGTGATTCTTCCTTCTATCTTCCTGACGCCACGATTTTTTAGATAAGATTCAATTCTTCCTTCAACATCTTCAAACTCCTTCTCTAAAAGTCCAGTGGTCAAAATAATCACTTCAGATCCCATTTCGAGGAAGAACCAGGCCATCTCTACTGAAAAAACACCACCATAAACTATCATGACACTCCTGGGAAGGTATCCCAACTGGAAAGCGTCCCTGTAGGTAATTACTAATTCCTCAAACAGATGTGGAACTTCTGGTTCACAGCCTGTAGCAATGATGATTTTTTCTGAAGGAATGTTCTCTGTCCCTATGGCTACAGTATGCTCATCTACAATGCGACCCACCCCATGCAGTATCTGGATTCCGTAAGAACGCAGCACATTCTTCAATCCCACTACCAGTGTTTGCTTGACCTCATCCTTTTTTTCTACCAATCGACGCATATCGAAGGGTGAAGCTCTCGCAGAAATACCGTAAGATTCCCCCATTCCTATCTGCGAAAAGAGTCTGGACCCCTTGAGAAACACCTTGGAGGGAATGCATCCCCAGTTCAGGCAGGTTCCTCCGACTTCCTCCTTCTCTATCAGTGCCACCTCAGCACCCAGTTGAGCTGCCCTGATGGCTGAAGTGTACCCTCCTGGACCTCCACCGATGATGGTGATCATACTGAACCCTCCACCAGCAGTCTGTAGGGATGCTCAAGCAGGTCTTTGATCTCTTTCAAGAATTGAGAGGCAGGCATGCCGTTGACGATCCTGTGATCGAAACTCAAAGAGAGAGTAACTCTTTCTCTGATCTGTATCTGATCCTGGACAACGACTGGCTCCTTACGAATCCTTCCCATTCCCAGAATAGCAGCTTCTGGTGGATTGATGATAGGGGTGAAGGAGTCGATATCGTACATTCCCAGATTGGAAATGGTAAAGGTACCATCGAGGACATCTTTTTCAGTGAGCTGATCTGCTCTTGTTCTCTCAACAATGTCTTTTGTTATTGTGGAAATCTCTCTCAAAGTGCGTCTATCTGCATCGTGGATCACAGGTACCAGCAGGTCTTCTCCTCTGGCCACAGCAATCCCAATGTTGATTTTATCTCTGAGTACGATTCTATTCTCTGCAATTGTAGAATTCATGATTGAATGCTTTCTCAGGGCCAGAGCTGTAGCTTTCACCATGATGTCTGTGTAACTGACAGATATTGAGTCTTTCAGCTTTGAAGCTTCTGACATATCTGCTTCCATGTGCAGAGTGAGGTGAGGTGCTTCCCTCTTGCTCTTGAGCATCCTATCTGCAGTGAGTTTCCGGACTCCTGTGAGGGGAATGCCTGTTATTTCTGATATCTCTGGCTTTGGTATGACTTCTGGTCTTGGCATGACTTCTGGTCTTGGCATGACTTCTGGTCTTGGTATGACTTCTGGTATTGGCATGACTTCTGGTCTTGGCATGATCTCTGGTATTGGTATCTCTAATTCTGGTATCTCTGGCTTTCGTATGACTTCCACTTCTTCTGGCACCTTTCTTGCTTCTATTACTGGTACTACTGGTTCTACAGCTTCTACTGAAGGTTTCTCATACCTCGGATATTCTACTGGCTTTTCTGCTTCTTCTTTCTCGATGTATCTGAGCACATCCTCTTTAGTGATCTTTCCATCAATCCCTGTTCCTTTCACTCTTGAGAGATCTATACCTTTTTCGTGGGCAATTCGTTCTGCAAGAGGAGAGACTGCCACTCCCTGCTCAGATCCTTCGTATATGGGGAAAGTCACTTCTTTCCTCTCTCCGATCTTCTCCAGGACATCTCTTTCTGTAATAGCACCACCAGGGCCTGTCCCTGTAATCTCTTCCAGGGGGATTCCTCTCTCTTCTGCAAGCATTCTGGCACGTGGTGATGCAGGTATTCTTCCTACTTCTGCAGAAATCTCAGTTTTCGCTTCAGGAAGAAACGTCTCTCGAGGAACAGAAATTTCAGGTGCAGTAGTTAAACTTACTTCTATTACAGGTGGAACTTCTTCTTTTCTGACTTCTTCAATGATTGCAATCACTTCTGCTACAGGTACGACCTCATCAGGACCTTTCAGTATTCTCAAGTAACCAGAAGCGGGGGCTTCTATGTCAATGTTCACCTTGTTGGTCATGATCTCAAGGATGATCTCTCCTTTCTCGACGTATTCGCCCTCTTTTCTTTTCCATTCTACAATGGTGCCTTCCTCCATGGTCATTCCCATTTTCGGCATTACCATTTTCATAGTACAATCTCCTTTACTGCTTTTTTGATCTCCTCCTCATCGGGAGCTACCCATTTTTCCATGACAGGTGCAAATGGAATGGGGGCATTCTTTCCTGCGAGTATCTTCAGAGTATCCAGGTGGTAGAAGGCTCCTCTCACTAGGGCTTTGGTGATCTCCCCCGATACACCACCAATATCGCAGGCTTCATGCACAATCAAGACTCTTCCAGTTTTTTTGGTAGATTTACACAGCGTTTCTTCATCTAAAGGATTCAAAGTCCGTGGATCTACAATCTCACAGGAAACACCGTAATCTTCCAGCTCTAAAGCTGCCCTCAAAGCTCTTGTCACCATTATGGAGGTTGCAATAATCGTGATATCCTCACCTTCACGCATTACTCGCGCCTTCCCAAGAGGCACTACATACTCCTCTTCAGGAACCATGCCCTTCAATCCGTAAACGAACTTATGTTCACAGAACATGACAGGGTTGTCATCTCTGATAGCTGCCTTTAACAGTCCTTTTGCATCGTATGCGTTTGATGGCTGGACCACCTTTAAACCTGGTACATGGATGAACCACGCCTCCAAACTCTGCGAATGGTGAGAAGCGTACGAACCTCCTGCTCCAAAAGGCGTTCTTACCACAAGAGGCACTTTCACCTGTCCTCCAGACATGTACCTCAACTTAGCTGCCTGATTGCAGAGCTGATCCATTGCCAAAGCTATAAGATCCCCAAACATGATTTCTGCTACAGGACGCAGTCCAGTCATGGCAGCACCGACTGCGCATCCTACTATAGCATTCTCTGATATGGGAGTGTCTCTCACTCGTTCTGGACCGAATTCTTCTTCTAACCCTTTAGTGACCTTGAAAGCACCTTCCCAGTATTTTCCAATGTCCTCTCCCATGAGAATGACATTCCCATCTCTCCGCATCTCTTCTCTCAATGCTTCGTTCAGTGCTTCTCCCACTGTGATCTCCTTCATTCCACCACCCAGATATCATCCAGTGCTTCCTCTGGTGAAGGAAGTGGACTTTCCAGAGCAAAATTTACAGCTTCCTCAATTTCTCTTTCAACCTGATCAGAAATCTTCTGAAAGCTCTCTTCAGGTACTCCCTTTTTCAGAAGTTTTTCCTTGAAGAAGATCAAAGGATCTCTGGATAACCATTCTTTAACCTCATCTTCAGGTCTGTACTTGGCAGGATCAAACCTGGAATGTCCCTTGTGTCTGTAAGTCTTGCACTCGATCAGTGTAGGCCCTTCCCCTCTTCTGGCCCTGGATACAGCCTCCTTTGCTGCTTCATGCACTGCTGTGACATCATTCCCGTCTACTGTCACTCCAGGAATACCATATCCTGCTGCCCTCTTTGAGATATTCTCAATCTTCATGACCATTGACTGCCTCGTCCCCATGGCATATATATTGTTCTCGCACACGAAAATGACGGGCAAGTCCCAGACTGCTGCCATGTTGATCCCCTCATGGAAAGTGCCCTGATTGGAAGCACCATCACCAAAGAAACAGGCTACCACTCTCCCAGGATATTTCAGCCTGCACGACAATCCTGCTCCGACTGCAATAGGGATGGCACCTCCAACTACTGCATTGGCTCCTAGCATGCCAATACTCTTATCAGTGATGTGCATTGAGCCTCCTTTTCCCTTGCAGTAGCCTGTTCTCTTCCCGAAGAGTTCAGCCATCATCTTCTTCAAAGAGGCGCCCTTGGCAATGCAGTGGCCGTGTCCTCTGTGAGTGGAGGTGATGAAATCATGATCATCTAAAGCTGCACAAACACCGACAGCTACAGCTTCCTCACCAATGTACAGATGCATGGTGCCGGGTATGAGGTTCTGGGCAAAGAGATCGTACACCTTTTCCTCGAATCGTCTGATTTCCAGCATTTTCCTGTACATTTCAACGTCTTCCATTCACTCACCTGTTCTCACAATCATCACTGCCTTTACCATGGCAAGACTTCCTTAAATGTCTTACTATCAGAAGAGACTGTACGCGTTCGGGACCTCTTGTATTGACCATCTTCAGGATTGTCCTGACGAAGCAAGAGAAGACGCGAAAAACTGATATTTTTGAGCATGTTTCAGAGTGCATGAACTTCTCTCTCATCCCACGCATACGAGACGATGTACAGATATCGCGGGTGAAGACTCCAGAAGGGGAGCATTTTGTCTTATGTGTTTCTTCAAGAGGACGGAAAATCAGGCCGCACGCAGCTACCTGTGACCTTGTCCTCTTTACCTCTAAAGATATTGTCTCTCATTTTGTGAAAATATCAGGTGAGGATATTCATTCATATGAAAAGGCTCCAGAACTCTATGAAAAAGAAGGCGATCTGAATAGGGCACAAGAGGTTCAGGAGAAGATTCGTGAACTTGAAAATCTAGAGGAATCCAGAACACCAGAGCCATCATCACCTGCTCCCTCAAAATCTGTTCCAGAATATTCCGACTTCTTCAAAGTTGTGGGAATAGCAATTCTGGTAGCAGCCCTACTTGGTATTCTCAGTGTTTACTGCTTCATAAAATCCAAGAATACAAGAGAACAAAAACATGTTACACGTGTAACATGCCCTGGTAAGAGCTTTGCCTCCATTGGAAAACCCTTTATAAACAGTTTCTACAGAGTAATAATGAGACTTCTTATCGATCACAGAGAAGGAAAGGTCCTCCCGATTATCCAGGGCCTCTGTGAGAAATCAGATATCTCCATCCAGTATGAAGTGACTCACCTGCCTCTCGGCGATTTTCTCTTGATCAGTGACACTGGTGGTGTGCTCATAGAAAGAAAATCAGCCCCTGATTTTCTGTCCTCCATCAGATCCAACAGGTTGTGGGATCAGCTGCTTCGATTCATGAAAGTTTCAGCTCTCCTGGATTATCCTATCAAAAGGAAGCTCCTCATCATTCACGGCACCTTCGACTACGAACCCACCTCTCAATTCTGGTCCCAGATAATGGGCGCTTACATGGAAATTCTGTTCGTGTATGACACTCCACTAATTCTGGCAGAAAACGATGAAGCCTTCTACCAGTGCATCAGAATACTCATGAAAAGAGAACTGGCAGGCAGAAACGATCTTTTGCCGCAGCCGAGATGGTTCAGAAAACATCTCTCATCCGATCTCCCCGAAATGGATAGAAAACGATACATACTAGCATCTTTGCCCATGGTAGGAAATGTGCTGGCAGAAAACCTCTTGAATCACTTTGGTTCCATATGCGCTGTAGCCAATGCATCAGAAAAGCAGCTGCAAAAGGTCGAGGGGATCGGCAAGATGAAAGCCAGAAAGATATACCAGATATTCCATTAACAACTATTACTTACACATGTGGCACTCATCAACATTGAGCATGTCCTGGTGAGCATGACAGAATTCTTCAGATTTTCTCAACTGAGTGCACAGCATGCACACAAGATTGAGGAGTACCTGCCTGGAAGATTCCCGCTGTGCGATTGCACCTGCAATTTTACTTGCTGTCTCATGAAACCCTTCTGCAGACTCAAGTCTGACCTCCTTTCCTCTCTCGACATGCAGATACTGGCTCACAGAAGCCTGAGTTATTCCAAGAGCCTGTGCAATATCTGTTTGCTTCATATTATACACTTCAGACAACTCTCTCACAATGGCAGCCCTCAATAAAGGGAGAAACTCTCTGACAGCAAGTTCACAGGGAGGCTTCATACTCTTACTTGGAAATACTTATATA
>CAZFAR010000132.1:0-7273 GCA_964516825.1 uncultured Thermococci archaeon | reverse complement strand
GTTACACGTGTAACAGTTCGGAGTACGTGCATTTGCCAGAGCGAGAATGCATGAGTAGTCACCAAAGTAGATCAAGAAAAGATTGCCGTGGTTCGGGGTTTTTCCGAACCACGACTTTTGACCTTTCACCTTCCTTCCATCATTCACCTCCTTTAGGACCACCTCAGACTTTCAAATGCCAGTTCCTACTTGTAGCCGTGTTTGACCCTTCTCAGTGAATACCTATATAAGTCTTTCGGTGGACATCAATAATTTACAAATAAATTGGAAGATAAACAACCGAAATAGAGATAACCGCAATTCTGCAAGAACCAAAATTGGTGAGTGAAAGCTGAGAAAAGATCAATTGTACAGTATCTAGTGAGAAGAATCTGGCTACTTTCTTAAATTTTAATTCGATTCATCAGATTCTCGATAAAGAATGCCAGAATCCCCGAAATAATTCCCGAAAAAATCAGAGATTCATAAACGAATGAGTAAGGACTCCCTGAATACGAAAAATGATCCAGTATCTCCTGTACTGTTTCACCCGTTTTCTCGAGCGTGTCTGCGTCCACAGTACTATCCATCTCAGAATGGATGTGCGGGTACTCCCTTTGTGTAGACCGTGTCAATCCTACAGCTTTAATTCCCCTTTCATTGAATGGAACATGATCACTGTACAAGGGACCGATAGAAGGAATGGCAGAATCAGATAACCCGTATACTACTTGTGAAAGGAAGAAAGATACAGATCTGTTTTTCTTTAAAGAAGAAATATGGAAATCCTTTCCTATTCCCACTGTATCCACACAGATGACACCTGAAACGTTATCCAGTTCAAGCGCACAAGACCGTGATCCCACTAGCCCTACTTCCTCCCCTGTAAAAAATGCAATTACGATAGTGTGCTCTGGATTTTCTGGTACAGTGAGTTCCAACAGAACTGAAACACCAGAAGCATTGTCATCAGCTCCTGGAGAATTGGGCACGGTATCGTAATGCGCACAGAAGATTACTATATCCTCTTTTTTTCCTTCTACGAATGCAAGTATGGTGCCATTACTGTAATGAATGGGTGAGAATCCCTTTTTCTGTAAGACATCTTCAATGTATGCTGCTGCTTTCTTTTCATTCTCACTCAGGAAGGGCCTCTCTCCGATCTCTTTGACAAGGTAGTCTGTGTGAACGGTAAGATTACCATTGAATTCACTTGCATACTCAGGGGCGAGACTCTTATTGATGGGGGATAATATGACAAGAAGAATGAGAAGGGATAGGGTCAGAATCTCCGGGAGTCTTGAGTACTTCTTTAGAACAAGGAGACTGATGAACCAGAAAAGGATGAGGGCGAGGATAATCTCATGGACCAAATAGATGTAGTAAAGAGGAGGGTACCCAATAATGGTTGAAGAAAGTATTGCAGCCAGCAGGAGAGAAAGGACAATTTCCTGTTTCATCACTCCTTCATGCAATAGGAATTAATAAATATCTTCTCTAGATTCCTGAATCTAATACTTCTACTACCAGTGATCCATTCATGAGATTAAATGGAGACAAGTACTGGATTCTAGAGTCCGGTAGGGACATTCAGGAACACTGTTTCTGTTTTGAACATATCTCTGACCTTTTCCATCAGGGCTTTGACTCCCAGTGTCTCTGTCTTGTAGTGACCGGCGAACAAGACATTCAGATTGTTCTCTTTCGCTTTGTGGTAGGACCCATGTTTAGCTTCACCAGTGATAAAGGTGTCACATCCTGCTTCTATACAGGAGTCCAGGGCCTGTGTTCCAGATCCCGTTACAATACCGACCCTTTTGACATGTGTCTTACCGAAGGGAAGGAGCATGTATTCTCCGAAATGGTTTTGCACTTTCTGGGCTAGCTCATCCAGTTCTATGTCTGTCAGGCATATCATCCCAATCTTTGTGTTTTTGTACAGGTGGAACGCTCCTATAGGTTCCAGTCCCAGGAGATCGGCCATTTGTACATTGTTCCCTGTTTCAATGTGGACGTCAAGGGGAAGATGAGCAGCGTATAATCCAATGTCGTTTTCTATCAGAAACTTCAGTCTTCTGTATATGTCTCCTCGTACAAAGTCGATGCCTCTCCATATCATGCCGTGGTGGACAATTACCATCTGGCACTGTTCATTCTGTGCTTTTCTGAATACATCCATGCATGCATCTACAGCAAACCCTGTCTTCTTTATGGGTTGGGAGCATTCTACCTGCAATCCATTGTTGCAGTCATCCTCTATCATTTTAATTTCCAAGTATTCATCCAGGAAGGTCGCAATCCTCTGTATATTCATGGGCTCACCTCTTGTTTTCCATTATTTTTCTTTTGATTCTTGGTCCTTGAGTTCTCATCCGATGTTACACATGTAGCATTTGGATTCCTTTTTCATGTTCATCTTTTTCTATGTACAGTATCATTGATTCTTGAAAATCTTTTTAAAGCTCTTGCCAGAGAAGAATGAGAATGGTCAAGATTAGATCCCTTACCCATGAAGATTATGATGATCTCAGAATCCTTTGGGAAAAATCAGGCTTGCCCTACAGAGGAAAAGGCAGAGACAGTAGGGAAGCCATCCGAAAGCAGATTGAGGAGAATCCCGATTTGTATCTGGGAGCTTTTCTAGATCGAAGGCTTGTGGGTAGCGTCATTGCTAGTTTTGATGGAAGAAAGGGCTGGATAAATCGATTGGTTGTCCTACCAGAATACAGAAGGCAGGGAATAGCAAGGCTCCTGATTGCTGCAGCAGAAGAAGTCCTCCGGAAGAGAGGGGCCAAAGTAATTGGCGCCTTGATATACAATACTAATGAACCTTCTTTGGAACTTTTTCAGAGAATGGGCTATACAATAGACGAGGATATTCTATACTTGAGCAAGAGGGAAAGCGAAGAAACCTGAGTTTCAGCTGGATATACTGGATATTTTGAGTCTCCAGTTAAAGAATAACCTCGAAACTGTTACACGTGTAACAAAAGAAATGCACGCAAGAGATCTACCCATTTCTGAAATGATTCTGACCCAAATCTGATTCTGTTGACAGTTTCTTCTGAAAACTTCCATCCAATACTATCTCTATCAACAATTGTCGATAGAAAAGTTTATAAATGTCCTACTATATATAGTAGTAGCTACTATTCTTGGTAGCTGGAATTGAGAAAAGAAAGAAAGGAGGTAAAAAAATGAAGAAACTCTTCATAGCAGCAGTCGCAGCAATTCTGGTAGCAAGCATAGTGCCAGCGGATGCAGACGATGAAATTCTGCTGAAAATTGGATGTCAGGACGAACCGAAGACTTTGAACATCTGGAAAGCTACTGATGTATGGTCTGTCCATGTGGATGGATGGTTCTACCCCGCATTCTACTACAGGGAACCAGTAACATTGAAGCCATTACCAGACATCTGCACTCTCACTCTGGATGAGCTCTATGCCAGCAGCCCTGATGGATTGACTTTCAAATTGCTTCTGAGGAATGATGCAAAATGGGATGATGGGACTCTTTTGACAGCTTCTGACTTTGAATTTGCCTACACAATCATTACAGAACTTCAGATCCCAGACTACCTTCCCGCTTACGAGGATGTGGAGTACTTGAAAGCAGTTGACGACTACACTGTAGAAATCAAGCTCAGAAAATGCACTCCCCAGTTCGAAGAATCCATAATTTTCACTTTTGCTGTCCCTGTCCACCAGTTTGAACCAATGCTGGAAGAGGCTCGCAAAACAGAAGTTCCTTTACAGACCTTCCTGGACATGCCTGTAGAGAATCCAGTCTCTGCTGGACCATTCTCTTTTAGCCAGTGGGAAAAGGGTGCCTTCGTCAAGCTGGTGACCAACCCTGACTACTACGGGAGAGGAAGAACAGTAACAGTGAATGGAAAGACTATTACAGAAGGGCCAAACTACGATGGGCTGCTCCTGAAGCTGTACGGTACTACTGATGCAGCATTACTAGGTATCCAGAAGGGTGAGATCGACTACATCTGGTGGAACCTCGATCCCGGGTACATTGCCCAGTTACTTGGAAATCCAAAAGTTACCATAGAGAAGGCAGATGAGCTGGGATTCTACTATTTAGCTCCCAACATGGCAAAGAAGCCTTTCGATGACAAGGTTCTCCGTCAGGCTTTGGCCTACCTGGTGCAGAAAGACTTCATCGTCAGCCGTGTACTTCAGGGATATGGTGGTCCTGCTCTTTCTGTCGTGATGCCTGCTGCAGGCGACTGGTATAACCCAAATGTCAACGCATTCGGACACGGGCTTTCCAAAGAAGAGAGAGTCGCTAAAGCCAAGGAGATGCTGACTCAAGCTGGATACACAGTTCCTGAAGTCGGGTACGCAGATGGCGGTGTAATCAAGCTCCCTGACGGAACTGAGATGAAATCCTTTGAGATTCTAACACCCCCTGCAGACTATGATCCCATGAGAGCTATGTCAGGTGTATTAATCCAGGAGTGGTGGAGAGAGATTGGAGTACCTGTCACTGCCAAACCCACATCCTTTGGTGAGATTGTCCACAAGACTTTCGAGTCCATGACCTTTGACTGGTACATTCTGGGTTGGAGAATTGGTGGTACTGGTTACTGTGACTATCTGAGGTACGACTTCCACTCGGATCAGGCCATACCTGATGGGAACAATCCAATGGGCTTCAAGAATCCGGAGTGCGACAAGTACCTGGAAGATTTGATGACCTTGTGTGACCGTGATGAACTCACTGCAGTTGCCTGGAAGGCACAGGAGATCATCATTGAAGAGGTAGCCTACGTTCCTATATACTACAGATCAATGAACGAGGCTCACAGGACTGATACCTTTACTGGCTGGTTCACCCAGTTAGGAGGTGTTGCAGGCTCTGAATCTCCGAGAAGCTGTCTATTGTATCTCGAACCCATTACTGTCGAACCTGACAAAAAGCCAAGTGGGACAGGTGAAGGCTGTCTCGGTACTATGTTGCTTGCTGGTCTGGTGGCTGCAGGTGCATCTGTCGTCTACAGGAGACGAAATTAGTCTATCTTTTTCTTTTTTTCTTTTCAGACTTTCTCTCTGGTTCCTTCCTGGAGAAAGATGGGTCAGATAATTCATGCAATACCTTTAAGTACACAAGAACCAGTCATGTAAACATGCAAAAACCTTTATCTATCAGACTCACAGAAGAAATAGAAAGAAAACTGAAGAAATTGATTGAAATTGAGAAGTTGGAAAAATCTACTCTGATGAGAAAGATTCTGAACAGTGGGATTGACGAAGAACTAAGAAAATGCTCACTCGAGTTATTCAAGGATAGGAAGGTTTCTCTCGCCAAGGCAGCAGAAATAGCAGGTGTATCCATCAGGGAAATGATGGATTTAATAAGAGAAAAAGGAGTTTCATTACACATAACTGCTGAAGATATACGAAATGATTTTGAAGCAGCGATGAAGTGATATAAATTTTTGATTCCTCTCCCCTCATATATCTGAACAGACAGGGTTATAACTTGTAGGATAAGCTTTTTAACTTACAAGAAGCATACAAGCGCATGTTGCAGAAGCTAAGAAAAGTGGGTGGTGTTGTACTGGTGGTTTTTGTAGGATTGACTGTCATATCCGCTGTCCTGCCCCGTATAAACGATATTTACATTCCTCTGTATGGTACAGATCCCGAAATCTTTGGTATCTCAAGACCTTCCCTGCAGCACCCAATGGGAACAGATTTCATGGGAAGAGACGTATTCAGCCAGTTGTGTTCAGGAGCATACTTTGCTATGCTGCACGGCATACATATGTCTATCATAGGTATTCCACTTCTGGTTGTTGTAGCCCTCATTCTGGCAGGACTCAGATCGAGAACGCCAATTGGAGATACATTTGCCACACGTTACATCCGATTCGTGATCTTTCCTTTGAGTATAACTCTTCTTTATGCTCTCTTGTCCTACATCCTTGCAGCCCGCTTTATGGGACGTCTTCCATGGGCAGCTATGCTCCTGTTCTCGCCTGCATTCATTCTTCTAGCATGGCTGGCAGTAGGTCATGAGCTGGAAAAAATGTTCAGAGAAAGAAAGAAGATACCCGGAAGACTGCTCTTGAGTGGCGTGTTCCTGATTTTCTCGTATACTGCTATCTACGAATCAATACTAGGCTTGATGGGCACTGATCCAACCATGGTAAACTGGGGATGGATGTTACATGAGTATTTAGAGTATGGAGCACCTTTCTGGCAGGTAATTTTACCCATTGTGTGCATATATGTATTCTCACGAGGAATGCTGGCATTGAGCTATTCACTGTACAATACTGGTGAGAAGGAGAAGTATTTCTTCAAGGAGAGCTGGTTTTAGCTGTTTTTGTTAAGTCACGGAGATACTGATGCTGTCTGGGTGGAGAATCGCATAGGTTAAGTTAATGGTAAATCTTAATCTGCGCAGTTAGAAATCAATTTGTTTCTTTGCGATTTTCACAAAAAGTGCATGAATGCTTGGCATTTTCAAAAAGTGAAATTGTGGGAGTCATAGGTCTTGTGACAGAATTCATCGAAACCCTTTTTAAGCACTGCATTACCGAAACGTGTGGACGCTATTACCTGTAATAACCTGGGAAGACTGTTCAAGAGTAAAGGAAGAACAGTTGAAGCACTCAACAATGTAACCATTAGTGTAAGAAAGGGAGAACTCTTTGGGTTGTTGGGTCCCAATGGCGCAGGAAAAACGACCCTGATCAAGATTCTGACAACACTGCTCCTGCCAACCTCAGGGAGTGCTTTTGTCTACGGTTACGATGTAACTAAAGATGAGCACAGGATACGTCCTATCATCAACATGGTCTCTGGTGGGGAATATTCCGGGTATGGACTCCTCACAGTAGAGGAAAATTTGTGGATGTTCTCACAGTTTTATGGTGTGCCTGGAAAGGAAGCAACGGAGAGGATCACAGCATTAATGGATCGGCTGGGCATATCCGACATGGCAGAAAGGAAGGTAAGAACGCTATCCACTGGTGAGAGACAGAAAGTGAGCATCATCCGTGCTTTCATGACCAATCCTCGTGTCATCTTTCTGGATGAACCAACTCTTGGCCTGGATGTGGAAACTGCACGACTGATACGGAGATTCATCAAGGAATGGCTTCTTGCTGATTCGGACAGGACCGTGCTTCTGACTACTCACTACATGATGGAAGCAGACGAATTATGTGACAGAATAGCTATCATAAATGAAGGGAAGATAGTAGCTTTGGATTCCCCAGTCAGTCTCAAGAATGTGATCGGGAAAGAGATTTCGCTGAAGATTGAGATTC
>CAZFAR010000131.1:5906-7306 GCA_964516825.1 uncultured Thermococci archaeon | reverse complement strand
TCCAGGGGATTTGTTCCCAGAGGGATTCCTATTTCTCACGGGAAGACTGTTCTGGCAGTAGGTGGTGAACTGAACAATACGTTCTGCATCACTAAGGGAGGAAAGGCTTTTCTGTCCCAGCACATTGGAGATACGTCAAACTATGACACATTGCTGTTTCAGAAAGAGGCTATTGACCATTTTATGGATTTATTGATGCTGAATTGGAGGGATATTGAAACAATTATCTGTGATCTGCACCCTGTGTATAACACGCGGAAACAGGCAGAAAAAATGGCGCAAGAATATAATATTCCTTTGACGATGGTGCAGCACCATTTTGCTCATGCCTATGGGCTGATGGCAGAATTTCAGAAGGAGATGATCGTTATTGCGGCAGATGGTGCAGGTTACGGACTGGATGGTAATATCTGGGGTGGTGAAATTCTCTTCAGGAAAGAGAGACTGGGACATTTAGAGTACGTACCCATGCTGGGTGGCGATCTCGCAACCAGGTGGCCGGAGAGGATGTTGTTGAGCTATTTAGAAAGGGAGATCCCTGGAAAAAGGTATTCCAGGAAAGAACAGCGAACTCTTCTGAATCAGTTGAGAAGGGAGAAGGTTAAGACCTCTTCCACGGGGAGATTCCTGGATGCTGTGGCTGCTTTTCTGGGCATCTGCTATGAGAGAACTTATGAGGGTGAGCCTGCCATGAAACTGGAATCTCTGGCTTTGAAAGGGGATGATCTCCAAATAGAAATGGAGATTGAAGGAGATACTATCATGGTGAAAGACTTTGTAAAGAGAATTGCTGAGTATCAGGCTCCGAAAAAAGACCTGGCCAGAACTGCCCACAATGCTCTGGGAAAGGCGTACATTGATCTTCTTTCACAGTTTGAAGATATTCATATGCCTGTAGGGTTTTCAGGAGGTGTGGCTTATAATCAGATTATCACAGAAGTGCTTCAGAAAGAGGCGAGAAAGAAGGGATTTGAATTTTGCGTTCATCGATTGATCCCTCCAGGAGATGGCGGTACCAGTTTTGGGCAAGTTGCTTCAATTACTGGTTGAATCCTACTTTTTCATGCTGACTAATTCCAGACATTTATTTTGAAAAACAAATCGGATTCAGGCCATCACTGTTCTGTCTCTGTTACACGTGTAACACTTGTTCTGCTGCACATGCAACAATTGGGTTCCGAAGTATTGATCTGAATGATTACTGTTCAAAAGCAAATATTCCGCTGTCATCTCCCAAAAACAGTCCAAGTCTCACTCCTGCATCTATATATCCATGAGCATAGTTGACACAGGCAAATGCGGTAACGTAATCTCCCTTTTCTTTGTAATAGCAGGCATCCTTAAAGTACGAGTTAGCCATCATCAGAAGATCGTCTGCAGCTTTCCGTAACTGGGATCCT
>CAZFAR010000131.1:0-5806 GCA_964516825.1 uncultured Thermococci archaeon | reverse complement strand
CACTGCCCAGCCTGGAAATGCAGACTAGTTCCTCCTGGAATCCCAGTCCATACAAGATCTCCATAGCCTCTTTTGGGCTCATGTATCGCTTCTGATCTTCCAGTATATCCAAGAGAACCAATGTATGAGCTCCTGCACTCTTATTGTTCTGAAGGATTTCATAGAAACTTGTGGGTTCAAATCCTTTCTGAGGAAAGGGGATCGTTACTGTCTTCCCAAACTTGTAGATTTGGAGACCAGTTTCAGCTACAGCAGAATAGACAGAGGAGTTGTGAATAACCTTTGTTTTTATGTTCTGCTTGCGTGCTTCAAAGACAATTTCAGCATGAGTAGTCGCCACTAAAGGATCCCCTATCACCAGTAAGGCCACATCTGCAGTTTGTGCTTCTTTCAGAAACTGCTGGGTTTCCTCTACATCTTCTCTGGTTAATAGAATGATCTTCTTCTGGAGAATTCTTTCCAGGTCCTGCACGGATACTGTCAGAAAACTGGTGTACGATTCAAGATAGGTTTTGCATCTTTTGGCTGCATTCAATCCTTCCAAAGTAAAATCACCATTCAGGCCTAACCCTATCAAGTACAACATGCTGAAGAAGAAACAAGGTGCAATATATAGTTATACTGTGGGAGTAGGAAAGCTAAAGGTTTCTCCAATCTGGATTACAAGGTCATTTAGCATTTCGAACCAATGAGATCTCTGTGGAGTAATATCATCGTATTCAATGAACAGTAGAAGTCTGCTCCCGTCTTCCAGGATGTCTCTGATTCTCCCTCCGCTCGTCTCGATCTTCCTGATTACCTGATATCTTTCCGTGGGATTGCATTGAGCAACTAATTCGTAATGCATGAACTATCCAGCCCACCCGTATATAAATGAGTTGTCCGAGAGCGCTGGAAAAATATTGTCTTTCAGATTGTCTTCAATTTGATAATCTTCTTGACCCTCCCTTGAGCTCTTTCAAGAGTGCAAAACTATTTTTATATGCAACCTCAGTTTACATTTTACTCTTCAATCTATCCATGAAACTCAATTCCTCTAGATCTTCATCGAATGATTCAGCCAGCTTCCTAATCAGTTCCTTCTGTTCACCCGTCAATTTTTCCGGTACTTTCACCTGCACCTTACAGTATAGATCCCCCTGTCTCCCATAATTCATGGAAGGGAGTCCCTGCCCTCTCAGTCTGAACACTGATTCAGGCTGCGTCCCCGGGGGTATGCTAATTTCTGCTGAACTGCTCAGGGTGGGAATCTCCACCTTCGTTCCTAAGGCTGCCTGTGAAAAACTGATAGGTACCTCACAGTACAGATTATTCCCTCTCCTCTCCAAGAATGGGTGAGGTTCTACGTGCACCACAATGTACAGATCTCCGGGACCACCTGGACCTGTCTCCCCTTCCCCGGCCATCCTGAATCTGACACCTGATTCTACTCCTGGTGGAATCCTCACAGAGATCTTCCTCCCCTTCAAAATGATACCTGTCCCTTTGCATTGGCTGCACGGGTTCTCCACAATCTTCCCTCTTCCACCGCATCTACTGCAGGTTGTAATGTTCACTGTTCTCAAGAATCCTCTTTGGGAAACATGCTGGATCTGACCAGTCCCACTGCAGGCAGAACATAACTTGAGATCATCTGCAGATTTTGCTCCAGTCCCATCACATTTAGGGCATTTCTCTCTTCTCTGCACATTCACCTCTTTCTCCAATCCTGTAGCCACATCTGAGAGAGAAATTTCCACATCAACCCGCAAATCTGCGCCCCTGGGACGACCTCTTCTCTGTCCTCTCCCAAAGAGATCAAAGATTGATTCTCCGCCCCCAAAGATATCCCCACCGAAAAATCTGCTAAATATATCCTCAAAATCGGAATAGTGACTGAAATTAGACCACTGGAATCCTCCAGGACCAAAAGAGCTTTTCAATCCCTCATGGCCAAACTGGTCGTACGTCTGACGTTTCTGAGTGTCAGCCAGGACTTCATAGGCTTCTGAGAGTTCTTTGAACTTCTCCTCTGCCTCTGCTTTATTCGGATTCACATCAGGATGGTACTGTCTTGCCAGCTTCCGATATGCTTTCTTGATCTGCTCTGCAGAAGCATTTCTCGGAACGCCCAGGATATCGTAGTAATCCCTCTTCATTCGTCTTTGACCTCGTAATCTGCATCGTAAACCTTCTCATCTGACTGCTGTGACTGCTGGGATTGCTCTTGCTGCTGCTGATACTGCTGACTCGCCTGCTGGTACATCCTCTGGGATACTGAATACATGGATGTGTTAACTGCTTCCATAGCATTCTTTATCTCCTGTATGTCCTCCCCTTTCATGACCTCCTTCAACCTGTTGAGCGCTTCATCAATCTTCTTTCTCTCGTCTGATGTCGCCTTATCCCCGAATTCTTTGAGCATCTTTTCAGTGCTGTAAACCAGAGTATCTGCCTGATTCCTTGTCTCTATCAGCTCCCTCCTTTTCTCATCCTCTGCAGCATGCATCTCTGCCTCTTTCTTCATTCTCGTAATTTCTTCCTTCGAAAGGTTCGTAGTAGCAGTAATCCTTATGCTCTGCTCCTTTTTTGTTCCTAGATCCTTGGCTGTCACATTCATGATACCGTTAGCATCAATATCAAAGGTCACCTCAATTTGCGGAATACCGCGTGGGGCGGGAGGTATTCCGTCCAGGATGAACCTGCCAAGCGTGTGGTTATCGAATGCCATGGGCCTTTCTCCCTGTAGTACATGTATTTCCACAGACGGCTGATTGTCTGAAGCTGTTGAGAAAATCTGTGATTTCCTTGTAGGTATGGTCGTATTCTTCTCGATCAAGCGGGTGAATACCTGTCCTAATGTCTCAATACCCAAAGATAAAGGCGTCACATCCAGCAGCAGCACATCCCTGACCTCTCCTGCCAGGACACCTGCCTGTATTGCTGCCCCTACTGCCACGCATTCGTCAGGGTTGATATCTTTTTGTGGTTCCCTTCCGAAGTACTCCCTCAGAAAGTTCTGCACCTGCGGCATCCTGGTGGAACCACCTACCAGAATGACCTTGTGAATCTGATCTGGCCGTAATCTGGCATCTTCCACAGCAGTTCTCAAAGGTCCCTTGGTCCTCTCCAATAGACTATCAGTCATCTGGTCAAATTTTGCCCTTGTCAATGTGAGTTCCAAATGCTTGGGCTGGCCTGATGCATCTGCTGTAACAAAGGGCAAACTGATAGTGGCCTCAAGTAACCCTGAAAGCTCAATTTTAGCCTTCTCTGCAGCATCTTTAATCCGCTGCATAGCCATTCTATCCCGTGATAGATCAATGCCCTCATTCTTCCTGAATTCCTCCACCATCCAATCCATGATTTTCTTGTCCCAATCATCTCCACCCAGATGCATATCGCCGCAGGTGGCTTTCACCTCGAAGACACCCTCACCAATATCCAGAATAGACACATCAAAGGTACCGCCACCCAAATCAAACACCAGTATTGTCTGTTCCTGCTCCTTATCCAATCCGTATGCCAGGGCGGAAGCAGTGGGCTCATTGATGATACGAATAACCTCCAATCCCGCAATTGTACCTGCATCCTTGGTGGCCTGCCTTTGAGAGTCGTTAAAGTATGCTGGCACTGTAATGACTGCTTTCTGGATTTTTTCACCCAGGTAGTTTTCTGCGTCCTCCTTCATTTTCTTTAGAATCATGGCAGAGATCTCCTGTGGACTGTAGACAGTGTCTCCAATTTTCACGCGCGCATCGTTAGAAGGTCCTCTGACCACCTCGTACTGTACTATTTTCTTCTCTGCATCCACTTCATCGTGATACCTTCCCATGAACCGTTTGATAGAATAGACTGTCTTCTCAGGATTGGATACTGCCTGTCTCTTTGCCACCTGTCCTACCAGGCGCTCACCTGTCTTGGAGAATCCCACCACCGAGGGGGTTGTCCGTGATCCTTCCGTATTGGGAATCACTACCGGTTTTCCTGCTTCCATGAATGCCATACATGAATTGGTGGTTCCCAGATCAATTCCTAGAATCTTCATCTACTCACCTCTCTTGCCTACCTTCACTTTTGAAGGTCTGAGCACCTTGTTTCTGAAAAGGTACCCCTTCTCGAATTCTTCAATGATTGTATCCTCACAATAATCGCCTTCAACTGCTAGAACAGCTTCATGGAAATACGGATCAAATTCCTCTCCTACTGCCTCAATAGGAGAAAGTCCTTCTGTTTCCAGAATGCTCTTCAATTGGGAGAAAATCATTTCCATCCCTCTCTTGAAATTTATGTCTGAGCTTTCAGCATACAGAGCTCTCCCAAAGTTATCCAGAACAGGAAGCAGCCTCAAAATTAAATGCGCATTTGCCTGTTCAGTATACTGGATGTACTCTCTTTCTGCTCTTTTCTTGTAGTTCTCAAATTCTGCCTGAAGTCTTTGGAGTGTCTCCAGTAATTCTTCTGCCTTCTCTTCCTTTTCCTCAATTTCTCTCTGCAGCCTCTCTCTTTCCTCTAGAATCTCTGGAGAAGCAACTTCTTCTGGAAGGGTCTCCACACACTCCAGATTCTCAGATAATGCCTCTGTTTTCTGTCGAGATTCAATCCCTTTCTTCATCGAATCACCCTACTTCTATGATCAGTTCATCTCCTTCCATGTGCTGGGAAATAATTCTTGCAGTCTGAGGCACCTCGAATTGTTTGAAATACGCTTTTTCTCCCTTATATGCTCTGATCTCCACTGATTCTGCCAGCTTCCGCACGTTTATTTCGCTCTCTCTTACACCAGGCAGCAACACCCGCAGCAGCGTATGCCCCCCTATCTGCTGGGCTTTCCCTTCAGGTTCCAGCACTTTCTGGGGAATAGGGTGAAAACCCTCTTCTTCTGAACCTTCCTCTAGATTTTCAATAGGCACTCTTACAGGTCCGATCCTTCTCACCCGAACCCTTGGTTCTTCGCCTTCAATAGAAGTAATACGGATGCTGAACCCACTGATGCCTCCCTTGAACAGGTAGTCGAATTCATCGCCTTCATTCTGTTCTCTTATCTTCCTACCGCAGTACGGGCAGTATTCCCACTTGTTCGACAGCAAATTCCCGCAATAATCGCAGATCATAATCTCACCACTCCTTTCTTTTCCAGGTTGCGCAATATCTGTACGATCTCCTCCTTGGAAAGCTTAGACTTCTCAGCCATCTCACTCATAGTTATCTCTCCTCCTGTAATGACCACTTCAAAGAGAATGCGCTTCTCCATTTGTTCCAGATCAAGTCCATCTATCAACTTTATGCATTGCTGCCTGACCTTGGCTAGCAGAGATTCCACATACATCTTGGCCTGCCTCAATCTAGAGAGCTCGTCGCTCAAGTCTTTACACACTTTTCTGTAGTGCTCAATCCGCCTTATACTATCTGTCTGTTCCACTCTCCTCTGCAGTTCTTTAAATTCTGGAAAATTCTCTAGAATAGCCTTCAAATCCATATCTGAATCCAGGATATACACTTTGAAGTACCCTGGGGTCAGGATAAATTCCAGTCTGAATCTCTCATTGACCTTGAAATACTTTCTCGGAGACCCTCTCAGCTGCTTCTGCACATAGGGTTCGATTACTCCAATTTCTGACATGATTCTCAGATGATCGTTAATAGCCTTCTGGCCAATATCCAGTAAGCTTGCAATTTCGGTTGTGTATCTCGGTTTCTCTGCGAGTAATTCCAGAATCATCCTCCTTGTTTCATTTCCCAGTATGTCGAGCAACTCTTCAGATGAGACCATAAATATCACTTATCCTAACTTTAAGTTAGTCTAATATATAAATGTTACGGTTGC
>CAZFAR010000130.1:0-7417 GCA_964516825.1 uncultured Thermococci archaeon | reverse complement strand
GAATTTCTTCTGTCCAGAGTGACCTGAAGATGTTTATCGGCTATTCCATCAAATATGAACCAGCAGAAATGGAGAAGCTGAGACTGCCAGAACTGACTCCCGATTACATAGACGGGACACTGACCTCTTTGTACGCAGAAGAAGGGATCACCATTACAGACAAAAAGTTTCTGACTAACGAAACACTGCGTAGCATTCCCTCGAAATGGGCAAGGCGGCTCGCATCTGGACGAAAGAGAAAAACACTTTTTATTGAAGCACTCATTCAAAAAGAGGTTACTCCATGAAGTACGTCTTCTCCTGCCATGGTCACAAGAACATTCGAGCAACGCACTGTAAGACTATAGAATTTACGAAAGATCCCGATTTGACAGTGAAAGGAGACTGCATCATTGGCGTTAGAGCTGACTTTGACAGTATGGAGCTGAAGAAACTATCCGGACATATACTGATTACTGTTGAGGTCAGTGCGTTAAAAGACACGTTCAGGGCTGTAATCAATCCCAATTTTGATGATGATCACGAGATTGTCTTCAGGAAAAGCCTGTACAAATCGGAAAGAACATTGGGAGTCAGACTGAACAAAGGGTCAAACAGGCTGGACAGGGAAATTGTAGGATTGCTGCAAGATCCAGAGACTGTGATGAAGGTTACTCTTGAGGAAGTGAAAGAATCAAAGAGCAGACGAGACCATTCCGAGATTCATCTCGATCATTCAGAGTGAAAAAATTACGCTACTTTATCTCCCTTTTCGTACCTCTCTTTTTTCACAGCTAGCGATTCCCAGGTAATATCATAGATTCTCTCCAGATCCATGTAGGTACCCTTTTCCTCGTACATCTTTCGAATTACATCCCGCATAGCCTTGGTCTTTAAATCTCCAATCGCAACAGCTCCGAACAGATATTTCCCATCTACCTCCTTTGCATCATCTCTTCCATCGATTCCTTCAATGCCAGCAGGTGGATATGCATTAACGTCTGCCAGCACCTTGACAGAAGGACACTGGCTCCACACGTTCCGTGACATCAACTGGACACCAGCTGTTCCTGTAGCTACCACAATATCGGCATCCTTTACTACTTTCAGGCATTCAGCATCGTTAGAAACCTGGGCTGGGGAAACATTTCTGTCATATTTCTCCTTTATCTTGCTGCATACACCTTCTGCTTTCTCGAGTTTCCGTGATGTTAGTATCACCTCTACTCCTTCCCTGTTCATCAAGACTGAAACCCGCTCACCTACAGGGCCTGTTCCAGCTAGAATCACTGCCTTCATCCCTTCAAAGTCCTGCAGTTTGTCCTTTATTTTCGCTACAGTGGCAGCAGAGGTAGTAGAATTGCCATTGGGATCTGCCATGATGGAAACTCTGAAATCTCCAAAAAAGGTCTTCTTAGCCTTTTTCATCATCTCATCTGCCAGGTCCGAGTCGTTGCCGCCAATCAGAATTGCAGTATTAACCAGTTTCTGAGGTCTCCTGGTAAAGATGCACCCATAAACCATGTTTGTAACATCCTCCATGGCTATGTTTCCGTAGGGAATTACTGCATCTACATCAGAATCGTACGCGACGATCAGATCAAAGAGACTTGGCTGACTCTCGTTGCTCAAATAAACCAAGATCCTCTTCATATTTTCACCTGCATTTCCTTCAGAATTCCATTTAAACGTTTTTCCGTTTACATATGTAACTCTTTACGTATGTAAACATGGAAGCAGTTTTCATCTGTTCATCATGCCCCTGCACAATAAGCTTCATCCAGGTTTGTTTTCCTCGATCTGTGCCATGCAAAAAAAGATAGAATGCAATCCCTATGAACCTTTTTCAAGACAATAGGAAAAATACTTTTATTGTCAAAGCAAACAATACCGATGATATCTGAATGCAGGATCTGCAGAGAGAAAAGAGAACTTTCCCGGAGTCTAGAGATTTGCCTGAATTGTATTAGAACTGATTTTGATTCTGCCCGCCCTTTCATTGAGAAAGCTCACAAGAATACCAAGAAAGAATACAATATGCCTGAAACCTCTCCCCAAAAGGGAATTCCCTGCGGGTTCTGCATCAATGAATGCAGAATTCCCAAAGGAGAAAAGGGATTCTGTGGAGCACGAAAAAACAAGAACGGGAAGATTACACCTAAATCTGGATCAGAATACACAGCTTTTGTAGAATGTTATTACGATCCATTACCGACTAATTGCGTTTCCATGGAATTCTGCGGAGAAAGAACTACTAAAGGAAAAAAGAACCTTGCAGTTTTCTATGGTGCCTGTACTTACGACTGTCTTTTCTGCCAGAACTGGCACTACAGAAACGTAACCCACACCATGGATGTGGAAGATCTTGTCTCCTGGGTAGATGATACTGTTGCATGCATCTGCTACTTTGGAGGTGATCCAACACCTCAAATTCTTCATGCACTGAAAGTGGCAGAAAAGGTAGACACACGAATCTGCTGGGAGACCAATGGTGCTTTCTCAAGGGGAGTGGCAAGAAAAGTAGGAAAGACAGCCTTCACATCAGGAGGTACCATCAAGGTTGACCTGAAAGCATATTCTGAAAAACTGAACTACGCTCTGTGCGGCAGCTCAAACAGGAATACGTTATCAAATTTCAAATACCTTTTTGAAACGTTCCAACGAAAAGATCCCCCCATTCTGGTGGCTTCCACGTTGCTCGTGCCTGGATACATTGATGAGGAAGAAGTCTCCCACATCGCAGAATTCATAGCTGGGTTAGACCCTGATATTCCGTACTGTCTGCTCGCATTTCATCCTCATTTTAGAATGCGGGATCTCCCGTGTACATCACAGGAACAAGCACATGCCTGTTTGAAAACTGCTAGAAAACATCTGAATCGAGTGCGTATAGGTAATATCTGGCTGCTAACATAGATTCAGAGGCTGGAAATCCCTGGATTACCACGTCCACTTTTCAAAGTAACAGACTCAATGACCTGAAAAAGCATTTTTCGAGTCTATTACGACGTTAGTAGTCAGGGATTGCCAGAAAGAAAAAAGGACTAAGTTGAAGAATCGAAAATCTAACTACGTGATCCGTTCCAACTCAAATTGATAATCTTTTTTCTCTAGATTGGTAAATTTGTAAACCATTTTGTGCGCACACAAGCAGAATGTACATGTTTCGCACTGGGGAGACGTATATTTCAGGATGATTCTGCTGCCGTAAATCTTGAATCCTCCATCTTTGATTTCTTCAGCACAGTTTATGTTCACGTAGACGGTAACTACCACTGTTGTTTCATCTATCCAGGTAACATCATATATACCCAGGTCTGTATTGTAGGGATCTATTGTCTCGTCACAGGGGCCAGCAGAAAATTCGAGGCGAGGGCCCTGCCAAATACAACCACTCATGAACATGGCTGATACAAGAATGATCCTGGAAATTGCATGGTTGTGCTTCATAGCTTCTGAGATGCATTTCTCTTATTTAAGGTTATCGGATCTGTATCTGTACTGATGTATCACTATTTTAGGTTGTTACACGTGTAACAAAAAACTGGTAGGAAAGGGATTGGGAAGAACATCCCTTCTCAAAATCCTTATATATTGAAGCAGTTCAACTCTTTCATGGAGTTTGTCACATCAATTCTGGAGCCCTGGTACACCTCTTTGGAAACTCCAGAGGAATGCCAGATAGAAACTCTTGGAACGCTTCTGGAAGGCTACAGAAAGACAGGATACGGACAGGAACACCAGGCAGAAACTGTTGAAACTGTGGAAGAATTCAGAAAACGATTCCCTGTTGCTACTTTCAAGGATTTTCTCCCATATGTAGAAGAAATTAAAAAAGGGAAATGGAAAGCACTTCTGCCTGAACCTCCAATCGAATGGGGCATGACGAGAGGGAGTACTGGCATATCAAAGATCGTTCCCTTCACGAAAACTGATATAGAACAGAAAGGTGTATGCGGGTCCAGGGGCACCCTTAATTATGTCTACAAAAAGAACAACTACAGTATTCTCGAAGGTTACGTCTTGAACAACAACTTCCCCTCAAGAGTTGGTACCATGACAGTGGGAGATAAGCAAATGAACTACGGGTACAGCACAGGTATATATGCAGAATATGCATCCCGAAGTGGAAAGCTCAGGTTTCTACCAACACCTGAACAGATAAGTCAGCTTGGAGCAGGTGTTACCAGGAAAGACTGGGAAAAAAGGTTTGATTTTACTTATAAGGAAGCTCGAGACAAAAGTGTTACCATGGTGACAGGTGCTGTCCAGGGCATGATCCACTTTGGCACCTTTCTGAAGGAGAAATACAGCATCTACCCTAAAGATGTATGGAAAAAGCCTTTACTGGTCTGCGCTTCATTGCCGGGGATTAACACCAAGGAAAAACCTGTTCTAAAGGCTATGTATGACTTCTTGGATCTGAGAGAAATGTATGGTGCTACAGAGGGCATCTTTGCCCAGCAGCTGGATGAAAGACCCTACGTATTCCCAAATTATGACTACTACGTTCTTGAGGTAGAAACCAGAAATGGCCCAAAAATGTTGTACGAATTAAAAAAAGGAGAAAGAGGCTCCTTAGTTGTATCTTCCTGCCTCTTCCCGCGATACAGAATCGGGGACATTATCAAATCCTTCGGAGGGAGTGCGTTCACCTGTCTTGGAAGGGAAGCAGACTTCAACGTGATGAAGTACTACTGGGAGAGGTTCATGGGTCAAATGCTCTGACGTATATAGTATATCAAGAGGATAATACCAGCAACGATAAGAATGACAGGCCAGAAATCCTCAAACCCGTAGATGAATGCTGAGCCAACTGCGAGCAAGACAGCTCCCCATATGACTCTACCCAGAACAGGTCTTCTGTACTTGGCTATGGCAGATCGAATCACAGTTTCCAACAAGAAGGTAAAGCCAACCACTGCAATGAGCCAGGCCCACCATGGCCCTTCAGGAAGCTTTTCCCTGAAAAGATATACACATGCTATGAAGATCAGGAGCAGTCCAAAGAATACTCCTCCTAAAGGGTCACCGCGCCATTTCTCGTGTATTTCTTCTTCTGGCATGGTTCTCCTTAGGTCATTCTTATATAAAGATTATGTTCTCATGGTTTCATCATCTTTTGGTTGATTAGCAACATTGATAATCAACTATTTGGAAATCTCCCTGATTTTGACATCTGAATCGCGGGGCAAGAAATGGTGTTGAAATGAAGAGAAAGGACATGAGGTTCTCCAAACTCCGAAATCATCTATCTTGATCTCCTATGGAGATTGATTCTATCTGGATCATTGGCAATTCTATGATGCCATTTGCTGTTATGATCCTCGTTCTCTTCTCAGAAATTGCAGGATCATATCCAATGTCTTTTGCCACATCCCAGGATATTGTGGTGTACACCACCAAGAGCTCTGAATGCTCCAAAAAGTTGTAATAAAGGCAGTCAAGAGATGGAATTCTAACTCTTTGAATGTGAATGCTCATCCTTCTTGCAGAAATGTCTCTGGCTGCGTAAACAAAAAGATTTTCCGTCAATAGCCCTGGATACTGCTAGAATACCGTCCAAGTGATCATATTCATGCTGGAGCAGTTCGGACATATCATCCTGGTACTCTGCATGGTGCTCGTTCCAGGTTAGATCTCGATACGTGACACTACATCTTTGATATCGTCTTACCTTAACAAGGAGTTCTGGAAAACTCATGCAGTCATCCCATATGTCCATGTACTCACTACCGAGAAATTGAAGCTGCGGATTGATGAAGACCACAGGTTTAGTAATATACAAATAGATCAATCGTTTCATGACACCAATCTGTGGAGCAGCAATCGCCCGTCCAGCCTTATATTTCTGTTTAAAATCTATTAGAATATCATGGAGATCCTGGACAACAGATTCCATTTTCTGCAATTCTTCTTTCTTGACTTCTGTGGATATGATGTACAGTTTTGGATTTCCAAGGAGGAGTATTTCTCTAACTGGCATTGGAACACCTCAATCTACTGTAATTTCTGCATTATTCTGGCATCATTCAATTCCTTTAGTCTGTTTTCAAGTTTATAAAATAACCCAAGAACCGAATCAATACAGCGAGCTTATTCATCTTGAATTATCCACCGAATTTTGATGTTACACGTGTAACATTTGAATGAGTTCACACCCTTGTAGAATGACAAAACTCACTATAAGATCTAAATTCTGCGAGACCAAAAGCTTTATATTTATAACGATAAGGTATTATATGAAGGAAAAACCTAAAGGTGGAGGGGTGTTTCAATGCCCCTGATTGCCATTAATTTTAAGGCCTACACTGAGTCCATGGGTGAATTGGGCCTTAAATTAGCGAAACTTTGTGAAACTGTTTCAGAGGAAACAGGTGTTGCCTTTATCGTGTGTCCCCAGCAGACTGATCTGAAGTTCATTGCGAGCCAGGTTTCTATCCCCGTATATGCCCAGAATGTAGATGCAGTCGAACCGGGCAGCCATACAGGTCACGTGGTAGCAGAGGCAGTAAGAGCAGCAGGAGCAAGAGGAACTTTGATCAACCATTCAGAATGCAGAATGCGTGTTTTTGACATTGACTGGCTGGTAGAAAATGTGAGCGCCTCAATCTGGGTACCATTGTCTGCACTAATAATGTAGATGTCTCAAGAGCTTCTGCAGCTTTGAATCCTACATACGTGGCTGTAGAGCCTCCTGAATTGATTGGTGGGGACGTATCAGTTACTACTGCCAATCCGGATGTTGTGGCAGGGACGGTCAAGGAGATTAAGAGGATTGCTCCTCATGTAAAGGTTCTGTGCGGTGCTGGGGTAAAAACTGGCGAGGATGTGAGAGTTGCTGTGGAATTGGGGACAGCAGGTGTTCTATTGGCTTCAGGTGTGGTGAAAGCAAAAAACCCTAGAGAAGTTCTCTATGAATTGGTAAAGGAGGTGTAGTATGAGAATTGCAATTAATGGATTTGGCCGCATTGGCAGAAATTTTTATCGGGCAGCCTTCAACAATCCAGTAGTAGATGTTGTGGCTGTGAACGATATCACGAATGCCAGGACTCTGGCGCACTTGCTGAAATATGATTCTGTCCATGGTTTAATGGAAGGGGTTGAATCGGGTGAAGACTGGATTTCTGTAAGAGGAAAAAGGTTTGACGTACATTCAGAGAGAGATCCTGGGAATTTGCCATGGTCAGAATATGAGATTGACTGCGTCATTGAGTCTACTGCATTGTTTACGGACAGGGAAAGTGCATCCAAACACTTGAAGGCGGGAGCTCGAAGAGTGGTGATATCTGCTCCAGCGAAGAATCCAGACGTTACCTTGGTCATGGGTGTCAACCATGGGGAATACAAACCTGAAGAGCATAAGGTAATTTCCATGGCTTCCTGTACAACTAATTGTTTGGCTCCGGTGGCAAAGGTCTTGAACGATTCTTTCGGG
>CAZFAR010000129.1:2367-7439 GCA_964516825.1 uncultured Thermococci archaeon | reverse complement strand
AACAGCAGGCAGCGAAGAAACTCTGTGGCATAGGGTAGATGTGATTTTGTCAATCTAAACAATTGGTGTCCATTAAACTATAAACGGTTCAAACGAATTACGGATTCCTTGTAGTCTGAAAGGTCTGGACGATAGTCTCCAAGGTATAATCTGCACCAGAATCCACATAGAAATACTCAGCAATCCATTCACCTTCCTTCCTTAGAAGATGAACCTTCGCTACTGGTCTGTATGTCATCTCTTCTGTTCTCAGCTGTTCCCGTCTGTAATCGAACTCGATCATCTGACTCCCTCGAGAAGATGAGAGATTTAAAGGTCTTGTCCACTTGAATCACCTTTGGCATTATTAGCTGTTCCTTGATCTTCTAGATCTCCGATGCCATCAAAGTATAAATATTTTTCGACTCATCTCTGTTGGTTTTCTGTTGGCTCCAGAAACATCTGGAGACTGTCTAAGACTAGCTAACAAAGACTAGTTCAACGAGATGCTGTTGATTCAGATCAGTCAATCCGTGCCAAAAAAGAGAAAAAAAGAATAGTCAGTTATTTGAGCTCTATCTTGATTCCACCAATGCGCCCAGCAACCACATTGTAAAGGAATGCAAATATTGCACCAAAGACGAATCCAAGAATACCGTAGAGTATGGGCAAGAATATGATAGCTGCTGCTCCAAAGAACAGCCCAAATCCGCTAGGCACCTGTGCAAGACCCATGAACGCTGCTCCAACAAGTGCAAAGATTATTCCCATGAAGAATCCCAGAATCGCGTACAAACAACCGCAAATCAGGGCCACAGAGAGGACATCTACTTTCTTTAACTCCTGCATAGTATCACCTATTGCAGACTGAAACTTCCTGAAATTAAATACCTTTCCCCGTCAATCCACTATCCCAATCAACGGACCGAAAAGTATTTAAGATACTACTGAGCATAGTAACGAGTAGAGAAAAGAACTGCAAAATAGATTTCATTGAGAAAAGTGCAGTAAGAAATAGAGGAATAGAAAATGAAAAAATGGTCCAGTATCCTCATTACAATATTAGTGCTGTCAGGCTGCACAATACCGTCAAGGGCACCTGAGAAGATTGATATTGAGCATGTTCTGTCTGACTTCTTTGATACAGCCTGGGATGACTACACCTTGTATCAGAAAGGGTTGATCAGCTCAGAACAGGCAGCAACAGATTTCTTATCAAGTGCAACAGTGTACCACCTTGATGTGCACATTACTGATTGCACTCTCTTGGAAGGCCGCGAAGAAGTTCTCTATACGAATCGGGAGAATGAACCTCTTGATGATATCTATTTCCGTTTGTTTCCCAACATTGCTGGTGGTTCAGCCACTGTTTCACGTGTTGCAGTAAACGATCAGGATACTGAACCTGTATATGAACTCAATAGGAGTGCTCTCCTCATAACATTACCAGTACCTCTGCAGCCTGGTGAACAGACTACAATTCAGATGGACTTTCAGGTAGAGGTACCACAGGAAATGGGAGGCAAGTACGGCCTTTTTGGCTACCTTGACAGTGTTCTGGTCCTGGATGAGTTCTATCCTGTGATCCCAGTTTACGATGACGAGGGGTGGAACATAGAGATTCCACCTTCCCATGGGGATGTAACCTACTATGATTCAAGCTTCTATTTAGTGCGCGTGACTGCACCTGCTGCCCTGAAGATCGCTGCTTCAGGAATCGAAATTGGCAGCGCACGCCAGGATGATAGTCAGACCATACTGTTTGCAGCAGGTCCTGCACGGGATTTCTATATTGCTGCCAGTGAGAATTATGTAGTGATCAGTGATACTGTAGGGGAAACTACGGTCAATAGTTACGCCTTTTCAGAACAAAAAGAAGGAGCAAAATTAGCTTTAAAAATTGGAATAAATGCACTGAAGAATTTCAATACGCGATTTGGTGTTTATCCATACACTGAATTTGATATTGTGAGCACGCCCATGAAAGCAAAAGGCATGGAATACCCGGGGATTGTAGCAATTTCCCAGAAGCTCTACGATCTGGATGCAACTGTCTCAGGATTACCTTCTAATGTAATGCTTGAAAGTGTTCTGGCACATGAAGTCGCTCATCAGTGGTTCTACAGTGTTGTAGGAAACGATCAGATAGACGAACCCTGGCTTGATGAAGCGATTGCCCAGTACGCTACAGGACTGTACTACTTGAATGTCTACGGTGAAGCTGCTGCAAAAGACTATTGCAGTTCGTGGGACGATCTCTGGGAAAGGATTGATAGGGCGACCATTCCTATTGGATTATCATCAGAAACTTATACAAGTGATGAATATGTACCTATTATTTACGGCCGCGGTCCTCTCTTCATCGCAGCTTTGGCAGAAAAAATGGGGTCTGAAGCATTTGATCAATTCCTTCGTGATTACTATGAATCTAGCAAATGGGGAATTGGAACAGGGGATGTGTTCAGATACTATGCTGAACATCACTGTCAATGTGATTTGAGTGTTCTCTTCGAGGAGTGGGTATATGAACCTCTCGATTCTGATATCCACCTTAGACTGCAATGTTACACGTGTAACAAAGAAGTGAAGTAATGCAAAAAATAGAATGGATACCACTACTCAAATATTCTTCTCTTACTGAGAATGGAGTTTCGGGGAAGGGATTTCTGCCCTGATACACGAACTTTTAAACTGTATGATGAGAAAATGGTGTCCGATTATTTGAGAGAATCTAAGGAGGTGCTCCATTGGACAAAGAAACAGCCGAGATTACCAGGAAATTTGTCAGGAGACTGATGGATCACTACAGCATAGGAAAGGTCATCCTGTTTGGCAGTAGGGCTAAAGAGGATCATCTGAAAATGAGTGATTTCGATTTTATCATAGTTTCTCCAGATTTCGAGGGGGTCCATTTCATCAAGAGGATGTCTTCAATCTATGAATACTGGGATGAGGAGTATGACATTGAGCCACTCTGCTACACTCCTGAAGAATTTGAAGAAAAAAAGAGAGAAATTGGAATAGTTTCTGAGGCAATAAAAGAAGGAATTGAAATACAGATTGATCTGTAAGATGGTTGTCCATACTTGGGCATTCCTTGCAGAATTCTGCTGACTCTTGACTTTTACCATAAGGAATTCAGGGCACGATACGATATGACACAGGAAGATCTGGCAAAAAATGTGGGTGTGAGGAGAGAGACCATTGTTTTTCCGGAGAAGGGTAGGTACAATCCTTCTCTTTTATTGGCTTACAAGGTGGCAGAAGCATTGAACACTACCATTGAGGAGCTTTTTACCTTTGAAGAGTAGAGGCTCAATACTCAGGATCGTAAGCGTTTCGGAGAGATTTTCCCTTTCTTGTTATTTTCCATGAGGAATCGATGCCTTAGTTACTGAAAGACAATTGAATGTTACACGTGTAACAGAATTTGAGACCAAAGAATTGGAAAAAAGCAAATATCTATGGAAAAAAAGAACAAAATAGTTGAAATTCAGAAGTTATTTCGCACCAAATAGCGTATCAATCTTTGGAAGCATCCAGGCAATTACGATACCTGCATTGTGGGCTCCTGTAGTATTCTGAGCATATGACCTTGGGTTTACATCCTCACTGAAATGTCCTACCCTGTCAACGATCCCAGAAACGAACAGAAATGGAGCAGGCTTACCAGCAGCCACTCGAATGAGACCGTGGGTAGTTTCAATAGATCTGCCATCCTGTGGATTATACTTCTCTCGATAAGCCTTCAATGTCTCCTGATCCTTCTCTTCGTACTCACTGTAGTCGGTCACGTTAATGATACCCAGGGCGACGTAATTGTAGTCTGCAATGAGTCTCCCTCCTTCGGGATCTGGCTTCAAGGGAGGGACCAAAAATCGCTTAATCACGCTGGGTGGACTGGTTTCAATTTCTGTAACTGTTTTAAAATCGTCTGAACCCAATGAAGAATCAATAACCACATCAAAGGGACCCTCGCACCAGTTGCTGAAAGGATTACTTCCATTTGGGTGGCCATTGTACAGAAAGACCTTCGTACCGACAATTACAGACCCATTCACACTTATATCGGGAGGATAGGCAGCAGCTGTTCCTACTGCTACCACGAAATCGGCAGGCTGTTTTGACCACTGGAATATGAATGGCATTTCCTCCATTTTGCGTTGAGAACTGGACTGGTACTGGGATATGTTCGGAAACTTGGCAAGCACGTCTGAAATGCACCAGATCTCCACCTGGGTATGAGAGAATGTGAATACTGCCCGGGGATTGTGAGATAGTTCGTGTTCCTGACAGGGATAATGTACAGGATAGGGCCATCCCAATTCTCGAGGACGTGCATTGTTGTTGAAAAGTGCAAACATTATGGGCTCGCATTCCCACCATTTGTTCACCACAATGAGCACCCGCTTTAGATCGTTATCTGGATCTAGAGTATTGTAGAGTTTTTTCATAGTGTACCTCCTTTGCTGGATTATGACACGAGTAACTACTTAAATGTTCGCAAGAAAGTAAATGAGTTGATTTTCTCTTCACATCTTAGGTCAAGAAGGTCGAAAAGAATACTCATCAAACCAATTAGAACCGCGACATACCATTCCAAGCCAAAAAACTGGGAGGTCGTTATAAGAATTCCTCCTCCTTCTCGAGAGATTGCGTAAGCTTGATTCCCTTTGTAGACAAAGAATAGTATCTATTCCATATCACACTGCCCGATGCGGTGGTTGGTCCGTCAACTAGCCCTTTATCGACTAGGTGTCGAGTTAGCGAGACTGATTCGGAAGGATCCATGCGCAAATTGAAACTCACTTGTGATGGAGATACTGCTCTCTTTTTCGAAAGCAGCAAGAGGATTTTTCTCAACTTCTCCTTTGAATTCGAGTCCTTACTGCTTTCATCATGCCAACTCATCAATTCATCACCACTATCTTTTTCCAGCCCAAGGTATATAAACTTTTGGTTGATGTTGAAGTAAAATTATATCATGAAAAGAGTTTATTTGACATTTAACATTTACTAATCCTTCATTCCTTATGTTGATCTTGAAATGCATTGTGCTCTTACGACCAGGTGGTATTCCATTGATTCTTCTT
>CAZFAR010000129.1:0-2267 GCA_964516825.1 uncultured Thermococci archaeon | reverse complement strand
TTCCCCAAGTTCTAGAAAATCTTCAGTCCTCCACTTTCTCGAATTTCTTTTTGCCATTTCTGCGATATCTAAAGCTTCTGTTATGCTCCTTCCAAGAGCTTATGTTCTAAATGAGCAAATATCACTCGCTAATACTTTCTCTGTGTTGAAAAAACCATCTATCCAATCACTGTCCCTGAATGATCCCCTTCAATCACCTTTACCAGATCCTCCATATCTCCCCTCCCAATTACTACAGTCTTCAGCCGATTTCTTGAGATAACCTCTGCAGCCACTGGATCAATCACTGAAGATATCCCTGCTTCAAATTCTCTTCTACACAGCTTCTTCAGATCTTTGAAGCTCATCCGTGAAATTTTCTTGGCAGTTTTCTCTGTCTTGGGATCAGCAGTGTATATTCCATCCACATTGGTGACTTTCACCAGCAAATCTGCCCCCACCACTTCTGCTAACAAAGCTGCTACCGTATCCGTGGTCTGCCCCGGTGCAGTCCCTCCCAGAACTGGAAGCCCCTTTGCATGCAGAACCTCATGGAAGTTCTCCACCAGCTCAGCATTTTCCAGGCATGTAGCTAATAATAACGCATTGAGCCGTGATGAAAAAATACCCAGAAAATCCAAAGAAGCTTCAGAAACCTTGTACTCTCTAGCTGTCTCTATGTATTTCCGAGCAGTCCTTCCACCACCCACCACAATGGACACATCATGCTCCTCACGTATCCTGGAAACCTCTCTCACCAGTATCCGCAATACCTCTCCATCTATTTCCGATGGTACCAGTACAGAGCCACCTATTCGCAGCACCAGCCTCATACACTCCATTTTCCACAAAAGCTATATAAACGTGAGCCTTCCCTTTAGACCATGAAGAAAAAGACAGAGCAATACAAGTTCAAGAAAATGCTCGATCATTTCTCATCCTTCAAAGGACGGCACACAGAGCTGGTCTCCCTTTACATCCCTGCAGGCTACGAAATTTTCAAAGTAGCCCAGCAGATCAGGGATGAACAGGGTACAGCCTCAAACATCAAATCCACCACTACCCGGAAGAATGTGTTGGGTGCTTTAGAGAAGGTGGCTCAGCATCTCACTCTTTTCAAGCAGACTCCTCCTAACGGGCTCGTCATATTCTGTGGCAACATTTCAGAAAGGGAGGGAGTCTCAGACATTGAACTATTCTCTTTTGAACCTATTGAGCCATTAAGTGTGCGCATATACCGATGTGACCAGGAATTTGTTTTAGATCCTTTATATGACATGCTGGAGGTAAAAGAAGTCTATGGTCTACTAATAATTGAACGAAATGAAGCTACTATTGGATTGTTGAAGGGGAAATCCATAGAAATGGTGGACTACATGACGTCTGGAGTCCAGGGAAAGACCCGGGCTGGTGGTCAGTCTGCACATCGATTTGAAAGACTTCGGGAAGCTGCAGATCATGAATTTAGAAAGCGGATTGGAGAACATGCTGACCGCATTCTTCTGGACCAGGAAAATCTTGTAGGAATTCTGGTGGGCGGTCCGGGTCATACCAAGAACAAGTTTGTGGAAGGGGGATTTCTGCATCATGAATTGAGAAAGAAGATCATTGGCATCGTAGACACCAGCTACAATGGTGATTATGGGCTCCGTGAATTAGTGGATCGTGCCAAAGACATTCTGCAGAATCTAGAGTTAGTCCAGGAAAGGGAACTGGTACAGCAATTTTTGAAGCAGCTGGTCAATGACGAGCCAGTCACTTACGGGGAGAAAGAAGTGAGGTACGCCCTTGAAATTGGGGCTGCTGACACTGTCCTACTCTCTGAAGGGTTGGACCTGTACAGGATTAGAATTTCCTGTGAAGTCTGCAGCCATCAGGAAGAGAAGACCATATCGGGCGAGAATCTGAGAGAACTGAAGGAGAACCTCTCGAACATGAACTGCCCGAAGTGCGGCAATCTCAAACTCGTAATACAAGAAGAGAAAGAGCTTGTGGAGGATTTCTCTGAGATGGCAGAGGCTACAGGAGCAAATGTGGAGTTGATATCTACAGAATCTGAAGAGGGGACGCAGTTATTGCGAGCATTTGGAGGAATTGCTGCTTTGCTCAGATTCAGGATAGAATTGACTGTTTCCGTATAGTTTCCGCAGTTCTGAAGTTCTCAAGAGCACAAATCATATCAAACTAAACATGAGGCGAGAAGATGAAAGGAGTCTTTAATCCTTTGGGACCGATCCCAAGAGACCCACCATACCCTCTTTAGGACGGTGTCATATAAGAGGAGATGA
>CAZFAR010000128.1:0-7500 GCA_964516825.1 uncultured Thermococci archaeon | reverse complement strand
ACAATAGTAATGTTCCCATCTGAGAAATCCTGGACTCCTCTTTTCAGAATCTGATGCTCAAAAGTCTTTTCAAAAGGTATGTCTCCTTCCACTCCAATTTCAACTCCCAAGAATGTACTAGATACCAGCATGAAACAAAGAATGAAGGCTTTTTTTCTCATGGACTCACCTTATTATCATTTCTTGTCTGTCCTATTCTCAAATCTTTATAAGCTTTTCGGTCGACTTGAGACTGAGGCAAAAGAATGCTCAGATGTAAGAGTTGTCTTCAGTCTTCCTGAGGCCCCATGACCGCAATCTCTGCTGTACGACATGCCACATTGAAATCTGCTTGCGCATGTTTGGAATTCATGACATGCTCATAGATCTTGTAGCATTTGAGAGGTTTTTCTTTACATTCAGTGTCCTGAAAATCCTTGAGAAGGGTACAAAAGACAGTTTAGGGTGAGAAGAATTGAGAGGCAGAAATGATTCCAAAGAGTCGAAGAACCAGAAGGAGAGGGGTGACACGAAACCAGATCCTGATTTGCTGAAATGCTGTGACAGAAAAAATGTTATGTTACACGTGTAACAACCAACGTATTCAGTACAAAAAGAGTTAAATACATGAAGTGTAAGATTTCTGCATGGACGTTGGAATAGTCGGAAAACCTAATGTGGGAAAGTCCACCTTCTTCAATGCCTGCACCCTGGGAGCTGCAGAAGTAGCCAGCTATCCCTTTACTACTATTAAATCCAACATTGGGGTCGCTTTCGTTACTGCCCCCTGCCCCTGTAAAGAGATTGACACTCAATGTACTCCCAAGAATTCTCGATGCATAAATGGTACTCGATTGATCCCCACCCGAATCATCGATGTGGCTGGACTGGTACCTGAAGCGCACACAGGAAGAGGACTGGGAAACAGATTTCTCGATGACATCATGCAGGCAGAAGTCCTCATCCACATCATCGATGCTTCAGGAAAGACAGATGAAGAAGGCAGACCTGCTGAAAACCATGACCCATTGGTAGATGTCCAGTTTCTGGAAAAAGAAATCGATGCCTGGTTTCTTGAGAAACTGTCTGATAAATGGAAAAAGCTTTCCCGAAGGATTTCTTCAGAACATCTGGACCTTCACAAGATACTGGCAGAAAAATTCAGCATTGTCACTGAAGAAGAGATTGTAAGAGCATTACATACGACACAGTTCAATCCAGAAAAACCTGATACCTGGACTTCAGAACAACTCAAAGAATTTTCCACCGAATTACGAAAGATCAACAAGCCCATTGTCATTGCAGCAAACAAAGCAGACGTAGCTCCTGATAATAACATGGAATCTCTAAAACAGGTAGGAGCTGTCCCTACGAGTGCAGAAGCTGAATTGGCTCTCAGACGGGCACAGGACCATGGATTAATCCAGTATGTGCCAGGAGAAGACCATTTTCTGATAGAAGGTGGAATCACTGCTGCCCAGAAGAGTGCTTTGGAAAAAATCCAGCATTTTCTGGACAAATTCAAATCTACAGGAATCCAGGACTGTCTGAACCACGCAGTCTTTGACATTCTCCTCCGCATTGTGGTCTATCCTGTAGAGAACGAACATCATTACTCAGACTCCTTTGGCAACGTCCTTCCTGACGCTTATCTAATGCGCAAGGGTGACACTGCTCACGATTTGGCATACAAAATTCACACAGATTTAGGAAAAACATTTATCTATGCCGTGAACGCCAGGAAACGTATGCGTATAAAAGAAGATTATGAACTTCAGAATGGTGATATCATCAAAATTGTGGCTGCTGCCAAGTGATGCGGAAATCTTTATAAGGTTCGACTGATCTGTAGATGTGATGGAAGTCTTCGAGGAATTCGTGTTTGGAATAGTCCTGATGATGGCTGTGCTCATGCTGATGAGGAAAATGGGATGCACATTCTCATACTGGAAAGTGCGTGCAGAAAAGGGTCATTTTCTGTTCTGCCCCTTTACCTATGGAATAGAGAGGATTCGGGCGGGAGCTCTTTATTCTGTTCTTTTTGGGATTGTAATGATCAGTTCTTTTGTTGGGCACAAGTTCTTCACGAAGAAAGAGAGAGAACTGGGTGAAATAACAGCACGCTGTGGTGCAATGTGTTCTGAATGTTCCTATTTCAGAGAAGCTGTTTGTCCTTCATGCCCGGAAGGTGATCTGAAGCTGCGGGAAAGCTGCCCCATATTTCTATGCAGCTTGGACAAGGGTATCTCCTGTAGTGCGTGTGAAGCCTTACTGCGATGCGAAACCTTTGCTCTCAAAAGGGGAAGCTGTCCATTTGAGAAGCATTTCCCTCTGGAATGGGGGATGGGTTATGTCATCTACGAGAAGAATCCTGAAAAGAGTATTGAACTGTTCAAGGACTGCATCACGAGGGGAGAATTTGGAATAGTAGTTTCCAGACAGTATCCGGAACAGATGAAAGCGCGACACAATCTGAAGAAGGTACAGACTATCTGGTTGAGTACAGCTGATGACCAGGATAACTGGATCGACCCCTGCAATCTGTCCAAGCTGCATCACGTGATCACTGACTTCATACGAAATGCACCTGTTTCCACTGTACTGTTTGAAGGGTTTGAGTATTTAATGGTGCGCAACAGCTTTCTGACTGCGCTGAAATTCGTGCAGAGTGTCATGGATGAGATCATCTTGAGGAAATCGAGACTGCTCTTATCTATTAATGCTGATGCATTTGACACTAAAGAGTTGGCTCTGATCAGGCGAGAGTTAGTAGTGTTATAGATGGGTTGGTGTTATAGATGGAGTTCTTCCATGATTTCAAAAGCATGCCTGATGTGAGGGATAGTAATGGAGCCTCCAACGACTAGAGCTACATTCAATGCTTCATAGAATTCCTCTTTGGTTACTCCTTTGTTCTTGCACTGGATCATATGGTAGGTGATGCAGTCGTTGCAGCGTAAGACTGTTGAAGCTACGAGTGCGAGAAGTTCTTTCGTTTTTTCAGGTAAGGCTCCTTGTTTGTAGGCTGCAGTATCTAGGTTGAAGAATCGTTTCATACCTAGGTGGCCACAGCTCATTATTTTCTGGTTCATCTTCTCTCTATAGGAGTGGAATTGTTCGACTTTAGACATGTCTTGTAAATGGAACCTTTCTTTTTAAGATATACTCAAAGTGTGTTTATTGCTGCTATTGAACTCCGATAGGGAATAAGGGGTGAGAGGTTTCTCCAGTCCGATTAGACATGTATAACGAGGAAGATCGTTGGGGCTAAGATGATTCTCATTCCAATGCGGTAGGTTAACGGATTTTCTCCATGCCTAGAGTTCTGACCTCACCACCAAGTGGCAGGAATAGCTGAAAACCAAAAGAATGTTACGTTACACGTGTAACACGATGAGATAGATGGTAATGGGACCCTCTTTGAGAAAATTATTTAAACTTTCGCGCAAGAAAGCTAGTGATAAACAGTGATCTAATGGTTGAAGCAGCCATGAACCCTGATAGTACCTCTCTCATCGAAAGGATTCTAGAGAGCGGCAGCCTCACAAGAGCTGCAGAATTTATACTTGTAGAGGTGGCACACACTACCAGTTCACAATCTGCAGGCTTCTTCCTCATTTCCTCTGAGAAAATTGAACTCATCTCTTTCCAAGGAAAAAAGCCTCAAGGCAGACTAGCCGGCAAAGCAAGACGGAGCCCCGTATACAGACAGTCCTCGGATGAATTCTCTGCAGCCTTTCCTCTTGTACTTGCTGAGGAAGTCTTTGGCATTATAGAACTCTCCTGGGAAAAGAAACCTTCACAGAAAAAGCTGGACAATACAGAAAGACTTCTCGCACAGATATCTCTAGCAGTGGGGATCGTAAGAGAATTTGAGAAGATAAAGGACAAAATTGCGGAAAATATACTCCCGGAAAGTGTTAGATCAGTAATTCTCCCCTTCTACATTATTGACCCCACCACTCATACTATTGAACTGGCAAATACTGCTGCAGCTCTTGATCTGTCAGATAACAAACCATGCTATTCCCTCATTCACCGAAGATCTGAGCCATGCACTGATTCATGTCCCATCGAGAATATCAAGAAAACCAGAAAGCCTTTCAAGGGAGAGCATATTCATTTTGATCGAAACGGAAATGAAAAAACTGTTGAAATCTATGCCTTTCCCATTCTTGATGGTAACGGAAATTTCGCCTACATTGTTACTTTTTGCATAGATATTCCGTCCACAAATGCGAAAAAAACGTTGAGAAAATCAGAAGAACAGTACCATCCTTACGTGCAGCTCTCAGAATCAGAAGAAAAGTACAGAAGTATTGTAGAGCTGGCTCCCGATGGCATCGTGACATTGGATTTGAAGGGGGTAATATCATCATGCAACACTGCTCTCCTAAAAATAGCAGGCTCCTCTGAGGAAGAGATTGTTGGGAAGCACTTCAAAGACCTTGCTACCATAGGGAAGGGTGATATTCCTCTATTCACCAGAATATTCGATACATTACTACAAGGAAGGATACCAAAGCCTTTCGAGGTTAGTTGGATTAACACAGATGGAACTCCCCGGCAGTGTGAAATCCACATGAGTGTTCTGAGAAAGGAGGGAAAGGTAACTGGAGTGCAGGCCATTGTGCGAGACATTACTGAACGTAAGAAAGCAGAAGAACAGTTACGAGAATCTGAGGAACGGTTCCGAAGTACTTTCGAGCAGGCAGCTGTCGGTATTGCACATGTTTCTCCGGATGGACAATTTCTCAGAGTTAATCAGCGATTCTGCGACATTGTTGGTTACACGCAGGAGGAGATGCTTTCCCGCACCTTTCAGGAAATTACATACCCTGAGGACCTTGATGTGGGTCTGGAACGCACAAAAAGAGCATTGAAAGGTGAAATTGACTCCTACTCCAAGGAAAAACGCTACTACCGCAAGGACGGCTCTTTAGTCTGGGTTAACCTGACAGTAGCACTGGTGCGCACGCCATCAGGTGAGCCGAAGTACTTCATTTCTGTTGTCGAGGACATCACCAAGCGCAAACAGGTAGAAGAGGCGCTTTACCGGGAGCATGGACTCTTGACCCGCATCATGGAGACGAGCCCAGTGGGTGTTGCAGTCGTGAACCGGGAGGGACAGATCACTTTCGCCAACACCTATGCAGAGAAGGTATTAGGCCTTTCAAAGGACGTAATTACCCAGAGGAGGTACAACTCTCCTCAATGGCGAATCACAGACTACGATGGAAACGCCCTCCCTGATGAGGAACTGCCCTTTCGAAAGGTGATGGATACAGGGCTTCCAGTCTACGATGTGCGTCATGCGATCGAGCAGCTAGATGGAAAACGAATGTTCCTTTCCATCAATGGTGCGCCATTACTCGATGAATCAGGTCAGGTGGACGGAATGGTGGCCACTCTCCAGGATGTCACTGAACAGGTGCGAGCAGAAAATGCACTCCAGGAGAGCGAAGAACAGTACAGGACTACTCTTGATTTCATGGGAGATGCCATCCATGTTGTAGATGAGAGCCTCCGAATTATCCTGTTCAATAAGACCTTTGAGGAGTGGAACAGAAATCTCGGCCTCAATGCAGCAGTGATTGGAAAAACAGTATTTGAGGCCTTTCCCTTTCTACCGGAGAAAGTTCGCAATGAATATTTACAGGTTTTCAGTACGGGGAGAACGCTCATCACTGAAGAGATTACAAGGATTGGAGACGCAGAATTCATTACTGAGACGCGTAAGATCCCAGTCTTTGAAGAGGGAAAGGTCTTCCGGGTAGTCACTGTCATTCATGATATAACGCACCGGAAGAAAGCAGAAGAGAAATTGAAGGAAAGTGAAGAATGGCACCGTCTCCTCCTAAGTTCTATCACTGATGGATGCTGGGTCCTGGATACAGAGTGGCGCTACACCCTGGTCAATGAAGCAGGTGCTCATCTCGTCAGTATGGAACCTGATCAAATACTGGGACGCAAATTTACTGATCTGTACCCGGAAATCGAGAAGACAGAATTTTTTGCTGCCCTCAACAAATCAATGAACGAGAGAGTCACTGAAAATGTTATTTCGTCCTTTGTTCTCCCCGATGGAAAAGAAGGGATCTACGAAGTCCGGGTGTATCCTGTTCCTCACGGGATTTTGTGTTTCGGCAGAGATATCACAGAGCAGAGGCGCGCAGAAGAGAAATTGCGAGAATCAGAAGAAAAATTCAGAAATCTGGCAGAACAATCGCCAAACATGATCTTCATAAATCAGAAAGGCAGGGTCGTCTACGTCAATGAGAAATGTGAAGAGATCATGGGATACAGAAAAGAAGAGTTTTACTCTCCTGATTTTGACTTTTTGACAATTACTGCCCCTGAATGGAGAGATATAATAAAAAAGAATTTTAAAAAGCACTTAAAAGGACTGGATGTCCCCCCGATTGAATACGCACTCATCACCAAGAAGGGTAGGAGAATCGATGCACTCCTTACCACACGATTAGTGCGATATGGAGGAGAAATGGCTATCCTTGGAATAGTGACTGATATTACTGAACACAAGAAAATGGAAGAGAAAATAAGGAATTATGCCAGGGATCTGGAGAAAAAAGTTCAGGAAAGAACAGAGGAGCTGACGAGGGCAAATCAGCTCAAGTCAGAATTCCTTGCAAGCATGTCCCACGAATTCAGGACACCTTTAAACTCTATATTGAGCTTTGCAGATCTTCTACTCCTGGAGCTTGATGGACCTGTGAATGCAGAACAAAGACAGGATCTGGAAATGATAAAGGAGAGTGGAGAGGACCTTCTAGTGCTGGTGAACAATCTCCTTGATTTGAGCAGGATAGAGGCTGGAAAAGTGGAACTCAATCTGGAACCAGTGGATGCTGGAGAGATAATTAGTACAGTTGCATCCCAGCTCACGATAAGAGCACAGGAGAAGGGATTGAGCCTTACCACTCACGTTTCTCAGGAGCTGCCTCACGTTACTGCTGACGAGAATCGACTGAGACAGGTGGTAAGAAACCTCCTGGAAAATGCTTTAAAATTCACTGAAGAGGGTGAGGTGAGTATTGGCGCCTACATTGAAGATAGAGAAATGATTTTCTGGGTGAAAGACACTGGAACTGGCATTTCGGAGGAAGATCAGAGCGTCATTTTTGACAAATTCAGACAGGCTCAAAGAGGAACCAGAGAATTTGGAGGTGCGGGATTGGGATTGAGTGTTGCCAAGGAACTGGTGGAACTCCATGGCGGGAGGATATGGGTCGAATCTGAGGTGGGGAAGGGCTCTAAATTCTCCTTTTCTGTGCCTGTGGCAGGAACATAGGGATACTATTAATCAACGTATCAGCAATTCTGTGCGCATAACATATATATTCATGCGTATTTCAAAAACGGATTCCAGACTGCTGCGGTTGTGCGTGTTCGCCTTCCACGTGGGTCGCACCTCATGAGAGGAGGAAAAACTATGGCGAAAAAGACGAAAGTTGAGGAGCTGACAGATCTCTTGAAAGCTCTTGAAGCAACGACACCAGA
>CAZFAR010000127.1:0-7503 GCA_964516825.1 uncultured Thermococci archaeon | reverse complement strand
GAATCGATACAGAGTAACAGGATTTCCCACAGCTATGTGGTTTAAACCTAACAACCGGAGTACAACAGAATCTGCATGAGCTCCCAGTCTCACAATCCTTGAACCTCGGTGAGCAATCTCCAGGGTCTTTCCTGCCCTTGAGAGTTCTTTGGAGAGATGTCTTATCTGGGGAAAGATGTCTTCCCGGTCCAGGAAAATCATCAGAGACTCTGTATCATAGATATTCACTCGAATGAGGTCTTTCTCGAAGTGTACCACGTTCTTCCCTATGTGTATTTCCACTGAACCCTCCTGTATCAGGTTGGTCATGTGGAGGAGGGGGGCAACAGGCAGAAACATGGACTACTGCATCCTCCTCAAAGGGGTTACCACGACACAGGCTTCGCCGTCTACTGTCAAGTTGTTGAATCGCACCTTCACTTCTGCTTCTCTCTCTCCCAGTATGTCGACAACCTCCTTGAGAGTGGGTATTTCTGGCAGGATCTTTTCCTTTGCCTGGGCTATCAGCTCGATGGCTTCCTCCATCTTCTCCTTTGACAGATCAGGAAGTCTGGGTTTCAGTTCTCTCAAGAGCTCTAGTGCATGTTCTATAGCCTGGAGGGAACCTCTGTCTACTATAATTCTTACTTCTGCTTGTTCAGGTGTCTCCATCTCATTCATATGATCACCTCATTTTATTTTTTTGTCGGCAGTATAACAACAGAATACAAGTATATAAACTTTTCGGTTATGTTGCCGACATAAGGTAAAAATATACTGAGTATCCCCAACTATTTATATGCAAAGATGGAAAGGGAATCATGAATCAAATCGTTGAGATAGTAATGGCAGCAGAGAAGTTGAAAGATATCATGAGGACAGGTTGGAAGCTATCAGGGGTTGATCTGCCCGAAAGCGTGGCAGATCACACCTTTGGAGTAGTATTTCTGTCCATGCTCTTGGGCGATGAACTCCATTTAGATACAGAAAAAATGATGAAGATGGCACTAGTCCACGATATGGCAGAAATCAAGCTCGGAGACATTCATTATGAAAGCCAGACCTACATTGGCGAGAATGCTATGAAAAATGCAGAAGAGAAAGCGATTGGTGATGTACTCCCTGAAGATTACGTCAAGCTGTGGAAAGAATATGTGTCAAGAGAATCGAGAGAAGCTCAACTGGTCTCTGCTTGCGATAAACTGGAGCTGTACTTTCAAGCGCTGCGCTACGAAAAAGCAGGATATACTGGACTAGGACATTTCTGGGAAAACCCATGGAACCAAAGAGATTTTTCTCCTGAAATTTTCAAGATATTCAATATTTTAAGGGCAATGAGAAAATAGCTGGATTAGACTTCCAGATTCCACATCTTGTCTCCTACGAAGTGGATATTTGTTATCACTTTTCCCTGATCCATTTTCTTGATCTCTTTCCCACTGTACAGTGCTTCTCCAATGGCCAAGGGCTTCCCATGCTTTTCTTCAGTGATTACCACAAAATCTCCCGCTTCTACTGATTCATCCATATCCGTAATTCCCGGACGCATGACATCCGCCCCATTGGCAATGTATGGAACTGCTCCCATGTCTACTGTGACGTGTTGCTTCAACTGTCTGCAATCAATATCCAGGAATGCCCTCAAAGTTGGGAAAAGCATCTTCTTCTCCAGAAAGACTGGTTTTTCATCTACAAGTATCAGATTGACTTCTGTATCTGTACTGCAGATCTCATAGCGTGTTCCTTCCAGAAGAGATGAAAATTCTTCTCCTAATTCTTCCTTTATCCTTTTCTTTAAGGTTTTGATCTGTGAAGATTTCAAGTCATGCCGTTTCTTGATTTCCATCGTGGGTACATTGGAAATGCGCTATAAAAATGTGTCGGTTCACGGAGCTTCCACACGTTTTTTATTTTTTGGACATTTCATCTTCCGTTAACTTTAAATACCTTCTATCACCTAGCAAGGGCAGAGGTGATTCTTTGGCAGAAAAACCGCTTGATGTGATACACAAAGCTCTAGACGGTAACGTTATCGTGGAGTTGAAAGGATCAAGAGAATTCCGAGGGAAGCTTGTCGGCTACGACATTCACATGAACTTGGTCCTTGAAGAAGCAGAAGAGTTAAACAATGGGGAACCAGTACGCAGTCTGGGCCACGTGGTAGTCCGAGGAGATAATGTGGTTTTGATATCACCTACCATGAGGTAACGGGTGGTTCTTATGGGTAAGGGTACCCCTGCTTTCGGAAAGAAGAATAAGAGAACTCATGTGAGATGCAGGAGATGTGGCAACCATTCCTATCATGTGAGAAAGCGAAGATGCTCCAACTGTGGGTTTGGCAGATCAGCGGAGATCAGAGGGTACTCATGGAGTAAAAGGTCATGATTGATATCAGAATCGCTACAGATCCAGAAAGAGTAGAGATTCTGTCGAAAATTCTGAGAAATTCCTCATTCATGGATTTTGGAGTCAGCATTTCCTCTATTATACCTACTACTGACAGCTCTGTAGTGCGTAAGGCAGCTAGAGGTGCAGATATCCTGCTGATAGCAGCCCTGAACATGAAGGAGAAGGACATAACTGATCTCTCTGTGGGTCATGCAGAATATGTGAAGCTCCCTGAAGGTAGTAATGAGACAGAGATCAAGAAAGCACTGAAGAACGGGATCATGAGATCTGCCATGCAGTGTATTTCCATATTATCCTCGTACAGGGAGATGGAAGAAGAAGTGCAGAAACTCAGGCAGAAGGAGCAGGAGTACCAGGATATGCGAGAAGAATATGCAGAGTTAAAGGAGAAGGAAATCTATCTGGAGAAATTGACCGAAGAATCAGAAAGACTGAGGCAGAAGACACGAGATTTGGAGAATGAACTGGAAGTTGTAAAGAAGAGAAGACATGAGTACAATGGTGTAGAAGTAAAGGATCTGTTTTCTTTTCCCCTGGATGATCTGTGGAAGGACATTGCCAGGACCGCAGCTCCCCGAAACGAAGACATTGAAGTAGCTATCAAACGGCTGAATCTGGAAGGGAGTGTCATGGTCTCCTGTGGATACCTGGCTGCTCCAAGCCGTGAGGAAGCACTGGACATGTTGAGAATCGTGAAGATTGCTCTCGATCTACAGAAAGAAACCAGACACTAGTACCTTGGCATGAATCCTTTCTAGTACGATAACTTTTTATATTTGACGAGTTAAAATATAATACATGGTGGACAAGGAACATGTAGTGCACCTTACAGAAGAAGATCGAACCTTTCTACGACGGTTTACATCTTCTGGAAAGAGATCTGCACGTGAGTATCGTCGGGCCATGATTTTGCTCTTATCAGACAAAGGCAAGACCGATATGGAAATCCATGAGACCCTCGATGTATCAACGAGAACAGTTGAGCGTACAAGGCAAAGATATGTGATTAGTGGCATGGATTCGGCCCTTCATGAACTTCCACGGCCTGGACAGCCCAAAAAACTTTCATATAGTCAGGAACAGCAGATAATAGCCGTTGCATGCAGTACTGCTCCTGAGGGGAGAAGCCACTGGACAATAGAATTGTTGAGAGAGGAAGCTGTCAATCGGGGGATTGTCGATGACATCTCAAAGGAACCGATTCGCATCCTTCTAAAAAGGCACCATTTGAAACCGGAAAGTGATGATGTGTGATGTTACACGTGTAACAATTGATAGGCAATTGGGCAATCCTGGTCTACCGCAATGTTTATAAGCTTTCAGAAAAAACTTTCTTAAGGGCTGGTAGCGCAGCTCGGAAGCGCACCTCCTTGGCAACAGCAGCCAAAATGGAGGGGGCCGGGGGTTCAAATCCCCCCCAGTCCATTTCTGAAAGGATATTTCGGCAATCTGATTCCACATCTGATTGATGTCCATCTGAACTGTTGGTAAAGGGTTCATTGGCCCCAGGATTATAGGAGAGTATACATACCTTATTCTTTTCAGTAAATCTCAGAATATGGACTGAATTGTTTCTTTTTCTTGATGTGCACAACCCTTATATACTCAAAATTCCTCGAAAAGCAGGAGGGTGAAAGACACGATCTTCTCCCTTCAACTATAGTGGAGAGGGAACCATGTCAGAAGAAAAAGGACCAAGGACTGAAATTTTGAAGGACATAGATGAGAATTTCAAACCAAAGACAGCAGATGATATCGAAGTCCGATTCTACAATAGAGATGAACGTGGAGATTTCTTTCTCGTACGAAATCCTAGAGACAAAAGATATGTCAAGGTGCATGAAACAGGGAAAGTGCTACTCGAAACCCTTGATGGAACAAGATCCATGGCAGAGCTTGGAAAGGCTACTCCCGACATTGATGTGTACAAATTTGTGGACATTCTGGCAAGAGGTGGATTTCTGATCAACATTACAGTAGAAAAGAAGAAAGAACCCTTCTACACTTTCAAAATTCCTCTCTTCAGAAGTAATAGACCCATATTTATCAGGATGTACGAATTCTTTTCCTTCGTGTCTGCAAGACCCTTCAAGATATTCTATGCACTTTTCGTGGGATGCGGAATTACGCTCTTTGTGTGGAACCTTCCAGAAGCCTTTCAGTACATGGTGATGAACTTCGATCTGAGTGTGCCATTGACCCCTCTCTTGCTCATCGTCCTGATATTCTATGTAGTAGAGCTGGCCCACGAATTTGCCCACACTGGTGCTTCTTATGCTCATGGAGCAGAACCGGGAGATGTGGGCATTGTATTCCACTTCCTGGTTGGATTCTTCTACGTGGAAACGCCAGACACCCGGATACTGTCAAGTAGGGCAAGTTTTGACACCTTCATAGCAGGTCCTCTGACCAGCCTATTTGCAGGTTCTATCTGCACCTACATATTTGTGTTCACTGATTACTATCCTCTGGTTTGGGGAGCATCTGCATTCTTCTGGCACATGAGCACCCTCATCACACTAACCCCCTTCATGCAGACAGACGGGTACTACATCCTGCAGAACTGGCTGACATTTCCCAATCTGTTTGGCCATTCCATCAACTACATGCGGCTGAATCTGTTCCGTTTTTTCCACATGATCAGCAAAGAAGAATACCAGAAAGCTGTAAAGGGATACACGCAGAGAGAATTGAAGATCATGAAGGTGTGGGGCATACTCATGCCTCTCCAGATCTGCATTCTGATCTACTTCTTCTTTTTCATGGCTGTAAAGATCAATCTTTTCCAGGTAATTTCCATTGCTCCCATCATTCTTTCTGGCAGTCACTCCTACGGAATTAAGGCGTACGTATTACTGTTCATGTACTCCCTCAGCTTGTTCATGGGCGCCCTTGCACTTACTGCAACTGCATACCGATTCATTAAGCAAAAGGGAGAACGATGGAAGTAGGTCAGTGCAAAGGTTCTGTAATATAAGAGCATTAGTGACTTATTCCATCAATTTCTGCTTTTACCCGGGTTTCCAAATTGTAGACTGCTTGAAACACTATGCTCATGATTATCCATTCTTCATAAATTGCCGAAGATTTGTAGCAATTTTACTGTTACACGTGTAACATAATAGAGGAAATATTCAGAGATTAGACGACCCGCTTCCACCTAAACCTTTAAATATTTACAGAATCACGTCTTCTCATGAAAAAAACACCTCTACCTCTTGAAAGAGAAAGTTGAAAAAGAAAGATAAGGAGGTGATAATATGGCAAGTTCTCCAGGTGCAGGCAATCCTGCAATAGCTTTCATTGTACTGCTGCTGCTGATCCTCCTCTCCAGTGCTATCAAGTTTGTGAAAGAATACGAACGTGCTGTCATTTTCAGACTAGGAAGACTCCTGGGTACTAAAGGCCCTGGATTATTCTTCATCATCCCTATTGTGGATACCGTGTTCCGGGTAGATCTGCGTACTGCAGTCATTGACGTCCCTGTCCAGGAAGTGATCACCAAGGACAATGTGCCTGTCAGAGTGAGTGCAGTAGTACACTTCAGGGTCATGGACCCGGAGAAATGTGTGGTACAAGCACAGAATTTCACTGCAGCTACCCAGCAGATCTCACAAACCACGTTGCGGAGTGTCATCAGTCAGGCGCATCTGAAACAGTTGCTGGCTGAGAGAGAGGAGCTGAACATACAACTACAACAAATCATTGATGACGCTACCGACTCGTGGGGTGTCAAGGTGTCTACAGTGGAAATCAAGGACGTGGAGATACTAGAAACTGTACAGAGAGCCATGGCTGCCCAGGCTGAAGCAGACCGAGACAGAAAGAGCAAAGATTATCAACGCTGAAGGAAAATACCAGGCTGCTCAGAAGCTTTGAAATATCAGACGTCTAGAATGGCTTGAAGAAATGATTACATGGATCAACCTTTATAAGCTACGACCCCAAAATAGTGTTCATGCGTCTGTGGCAGCTTCTAGCTTTCGCTATTCTTGTGGCAGCCGTGGGTCACCTCATATACATCTTCCAGGAAGCGGAGCCTACTGAAATTACTCCTTATGTGGGGGGACCTCAAAGACATGTCATGATAGAAGCAGATTATTTTCCAATCCTCTGTGACGCACTGATCGTTGTTCTCATTGTGAGTGGTTTTGTGGGGGGAGTAAAATTGAGGAAGACACCGAGGATTCCCGATGAGGATTACAATTGGTGGGCAGTGATTCTTATGAGAATCGGGATGTTTGCATTGATTCTTGCATTTTACGTATTTTTTTTGAGAAGAAAAGTGGAAAACAGAGAATTTCTCAGCATATTCGAGGGGCTGAGAAGAATGGCAGATCCTCAAGGAACTATGGGCGGATTTATTCTCTCAGAACCCACTGCTTTTGATCAGTTCATTGTGATCATGCTGTCACTGATGATCATCGTAATCATTATCATGATCATTGTACTGATGTTTAGACCGAAGCAGCCTACAGGAGAAGAACCCATTCTGATCCCATTTTCTGAATATTCTTGGAAGAAGAGAGAGTATACCTTTGATGGCGATCCCCGTGATGTGGTGATCAATGCATATGGAGCTGCTCTGGATACTCTCAACAAGAAAGGTGTTCACGTGCCTGAGCATCTCACTCCCTGGGAGTTTCAGAAGGAGGTCGGAAGTCCGCATCTATGCACGTTGACTCAGCTATTTGAGAGAGCTCGTTATTCTGCCCATGATATTACCCGAAGAGACTCTGATGAAGCTTTAGACGAATTCAGATCAATTCAGCAGGAAGGACTCGATGTGCCAGACAGGATCAGAATGTAGCGGTTTTCCTTTATTCCCGTTGGGATTCCAGGTTCACTTTCCTTCCCTGATTCCAAATGGGCTCACCTCAATACTTCCAGGATATTCCCGTATGTTAGTCTTTTCAGAGAACTAGTTTGACTAACAGAACGTTCCATGTTACACGTGTAACAGAATTTCTGATTGCCAGTTTATCCTTCCTTTATGAGCAATTTGCCTTCATGAGTGAAGTACACACTCAAGCTGCCGAAATCTTTGACTATTCCTCTCCTGGTAGGAACAATCAAAAATCTATGGAAGAGACAACAATTCCTACCAATCCATTT
>CAZFAR010000126.1:0-7520 GCA_964516825.1 uncultured Thermococci archaeon | reverse complement strand
GAAAAAATAGAAGAGAAGGTCCTAAACAAATAGATTAATACTGGGTCCCTCAATTTATAGCGAATTGATATCTGAAGATCATTTTTTGAGAAAGCTTGAAGAATGCATCGATTGGAGTCAGTTTGATGCTTCAATGTACTGTGAAGACAATGGAAGGCCTGTCACCAATACACTGAGGAGGATGTCTCTCCATGATAGGAACACTGTTTGTTTATTATGGTCATGTGAAGACTCAATCCCTGACAGAGTGATCCTCTATTTCGTACATTCCTCGTAGTGCAGACTTCTCCCAGATCAGAACTGGTCTTCAGGCTCCAATTGACTTTGCTCTGCACCTTCCACTTCCCGTTACCTCAAAAACAGGTACAGTACTCCTTCCCAATTGTACTCTCTGAATTCGCCTGCATCTGTGATCTCGATAAATATTAATTCTGCGTGTTCTAATCCAGTCAACTTCTCAATTTCCCGGACTGCATCATCAATGTTACCCAATACGTCTGCAAATCTCAATTGTACTGCCTCTTCTCCAAGCCAGGTCATCCCATCTGCATGATCCTCCACGAACTCAGTAGTCAGATTCCTCCCCCTAGCTACTGTATAGACGAACCTGTAAAAGGAATCGTACACTGAATCAGTGATATACTGTCTTTCTTCATCATCCAGCGCTCTCCAGTCTGCTCCTGCGTCTTTGTGTATTCCAGTCTTGAAAACAGTAATATCAAACCCAAACTGAGAATAGTATCCTGAAGCATCCACATGCACATAGATTACTCCAATGCTCCCTATCTCTGCATCAGGCCTCACCACGATACTGTCGCAGACGGACATGATGTAGTACCCTCCAGAAGCTGATATTCCACCTGTGTAGGCTACGACTGGTTTTACACTTTTTAGCCGTTCAACCTCGTAAGTGATCTGGGTCACTGCTGCCACTGTTCCTCCAGGTGAATCAATCCACAATATGACTCCCTGAATCAGAGAATTCTCAGATACTTCTCGTAACTTGGAGGCTATTGGCATGACATCTTCTGTATCCAGTATGCCACCGATTCGAATGACAGCCACCTTACCATCAAAAGGGCCATCCTCAAGAGAACTGGCTATAGATTGCTTTTCTGCACTGTATTCTGCTCGCAGTTTGTCATAATCAGGCTTGGGAATTGTGACTTCTCTTAACGGTGTGCTATCTGTTAACTGTTCAGCACAGCCTGCCATTACTATGATCAGTATCAATATTATCAGTTTTTTCATGTGCTCACCGCACTGGTTTTTCCTCTGGAAATATAAATGTTGGGCTCATGTTCCTGTTACACGTGTAACATTCCAGATATGCATTGAGCCTCTAAAGAGTGGTATCTAACCATCAAAATGATTCTTCACATAGCCTTTTAAACATCTGAACCTGGGAGAAACTGGTGATATCATGTCAAGTGGTACAAAGAAATCCATCTACTACTTTGACTCCTGTGGAGAGGTAAACACAGAAAAAGTTCTAGAATTGGCAAAAGAGAGAGCAGAAGAACTGCAGATCAGAAGGATTGTTATAGCATCAGAGACAGGGACAAGCGCCTTGAAAGCAGTGAGAATCTTGGACAAGTTCGACCTCATTGTGGTTACGTCTGCTCTGGGAATTCGGGTAGAGAACACAGGTATGGGAGATCTCCTCATTGGTATTACAGATGAGAAAATTCTTGGCGAATTGAAAGAAAAATGTACCATAGTGAGAGGAACAGACCCCTTCCATAATATCAATGCCCCTCTCAGGGACTTCACGAACGAAAGGATTATTCGAGCCATTCTCCATTGTATCGCTTCAGGCGTAGGAGTGTGCATGCTGAGCGTGTTGATGGCAACAGACAATGGTGTATTAAAGAAAGGGGATAAAGTTGTTGCCTGTGCCGGGTCTTTCTTAGGATTGGATACTGCATGCGTTGTGCGTGCTTCAAATTCCGTTGATCTCTTCAATGATGATGGGCTCGAAGTGGAGGAAATCATCTGCAAACCAAGAAATCCCAAGTATGAATGGCCAATAGAACAAAAAAATTGGAAAGGAGATCTCGAGAAATACAGGAGATTCATGAGATAAGGAATGTTCTAAAGTCACGAGCTAGAAAAGAATGTATTCCCCTGACTGCTCTTGCGCATGAATACCCTGATGAGTTACAGAGAAGTACAGGTTAGATAAATTTACAGTATGCCTGTTCGTCATTGAATTTGTAGTCAGAATGTTACACGTGTAACACAAATTGGCAATGAATCTATCAGAAATACTTATAAACTCAATAGAATTCTTACTGCCATGTACTCATATTTGAGGAAGGTTCTCGGATTCTTTTACCATATACACCTGAGAACCAGGGTAAAAATACTGAGACTGATGGGAGTGAAAATAGGTGAAAATACCATAATATACACTTCTCTGTCTAATTTTGACACATTCTTCCCCAATTTAATAACCATAGGATCACACTGTGTTATCGGCAAGAAGACACTCCTGATAACCCATGATTATTCAAGGAACTTTCCCACTGACGGTTTATCTACCATGACAAAGGGGAAGATTACTATAGGAGATCACACCTTCATTGGCATGCGGTGCATTATTCTACCGGGAGTGTCTATTGGGAAAAACGTGATAGTGGGGGCAGGAACTGTTGTCACAAAATCCATACCTGACAATATGGTGGCAGCAGGGAATCCAGCGCGAGTCATCTGCTCCCTGGAGAAGTACATGGAAAAACGATCAGATAGAGAGGAGGTACATGACGAAACGTACATCAAGAAGCGTCGTTGAGCAGATTTACTGTACAAGGTGCGGATGCTGTGTTAGTGCCTGCCCACAGGGCTGCATATACATTGACAAATATCCCGTGAGAGGAGAAGGGTGTATTGAGTGTGGGTTGTGTGAAAAGGTCTGCCCCGGAACAGGGATAGATCTGAAAGAAACTGCTGAACTTCTGTTTGAGGGAGAATACCACGAGTATGCGGGAAGGTTCGTAAAGGCATATACAGGGTACTCAACAGATGATTCAATACGGGAAAAGGCAACTTCAGGAGGCGTAGTTACCTCCCTGCTGGTCTACCTTCTGGAAAAAGGGCTCGTAGATGGAGCATTAGTAGTTTCCTTTGATGATGACTCCTGGAAGACGAAATATGTTGTTGCCACCTCCAAAGATGAAATAATTGAGAGCGCTCAGACAAAGTATCAGGTTACTCCCCTGGATATCCGACTGAAGGATCTGGAGCCTGAAAGAATAGCAATCGTTGGTCTCCCCTGTGTGGTCGAAGGAATGAGAAAGATGCAGGAGCATTCTGCACAAGGAGGAAAAGTTGTAATTCTGATCGGATTATTCTGCTGGGTAAACATGGAGAAGGAGGCTACAGAATTCCTGCTGAAGAAGCTGAATTGTGATGTCAGTGATGTGCAGTCTGTAGAATACAGATCTGGAGACTATCTTGGTGGGTTCAAGGTTCAACTCAAGAATGGAGATATAGAATTTCTGGGAAAAGAATGCTACAATATTCTTCCACTGCTCTTTGCACCGGAACGATGTCTGTACTGCTGTGACTTCACCAACGAACTGGCAGATATCTCTGTGGGAGATGCAAAGTTCGTGCACTCAGAAAAGGGATGTACCTTTATTATAACGAGATCTGAAAAGGGGGAAAGAATTCTCAAAGGTTGTGAGGAGGCTGGATATATCTGTACAGAGCACTGCGAGATAGAAGACATTCTTGAATCAGAGAGTTCTGCAGTCTTCTTCAAGAAAGGTGCGTATAAAAGAATACAAAAGAAAGGAATACAAATTTCTTATGGAGATGGAGGGATCAGGATACCACTGAAAAATCGTTTTTTTGAGTTTATTTTTTTTGTAGTGCACAAGAATAGAGAATTCTTCCAGACTCTCTTCAGTATTCTGCCTCTACTGTTTTTCAGGATTCCGTCGCGATTGATCACAAAGGGAAGAAGCTAATTTTTTAGATGCTCGGCCATATGGGTTTTTCTGCAGTATAACGCTGAATCTCCTGAAAATCTCTTCCTACAGGACATACTAAGACACAGATATAGCATTTGATGCACAGCTCTTCATGAAAGCAGGTTCTCAGCGCATCAGCAGGGCACTTCTCTACACAGATGTCACATGTTCTGCAGGGGTTAAAGGATGAGGGCGAATCTGGCAGCATCGGCATGGTAGTGAGAACAGTGGTAAACTGAATCCTGGGGCCAAATTCAGGGGTGATCAGCAGGAAGTTCTTTCCTATGACACCCAATCCTGCCTTCACTGCCAATTCTCTGTGGGGGATAACAGTTCTTGATCTTGAACCCTCTTCCTGGGAGAATAAGGAGCCCCAGCTTCCGTAACCCTCTCTTGCAAGGATCTGTCTGGTTTCCACGTTCAGAAGATCCATGGTTTCATTCAAAGCCTGGATAGCATCCTTTTTCTGCATTTCATAAATTCTCAAGGCAGATACCCCCAGTGTTACAGCTGTCGTATACTCTGGAAAGTATTCTCTGCAGCTGGATATCCCTACGAGGTCTGCCCCCTTTTCTCTGAGGATCTGTTTTAGCCACAATTTTTCCATTGAATTTGTTTTAGTACCACGCTTAAAAAAGGTTGAGAAATGCATGTCCATCCTTCCTCTGTTACACGTGTAACATCCAAAGAGAAAAAGCATTGCGCCAAAAAGTTGATAAAGACCCTTCCATAGAGAGGTGAGGTGATTTGTTGTCTGATGCACATGAAGCGCTAAGGCACAAGATGAACTTGTGGCCAATACGGACTCCAAGAAACCCTGAACTCATGGAGATTCTGAAACGATTATACACTGAGGAAGAGGCAGAATTTCTTGCAACCATATTTTCCCTTCCCTACCAGGATGCAAAAACTGCATCAGAAATTGCACAGGAAACAGGAAAGTCAATAAAAGAGGTAGAGAGCATCCTAGACCCTCTTGCGAGAAAGGGACTGGTCTTCAGGTATACACACTGGAAGACTGGTGACATCTTATACGCATTACTCCCCATTGTACCCGGTCTGTTTGAGTTCTACTTCTCTGGACTCACAGATTCTGAGGAAAAGACACGGATAGCCTCCCTGTTTGAAAAATCCTACAAAGATGGGCTGGCCATGGAAGCAGGTGCCAGCACCTATCCCTGGGGGAGGATCATCCCTGTTGAGAAGACCCTGGAAATTACTCAGGAGATTCTGCCTTTTGAAAAGGTTTCAGAGTTCATCAGAACGTCTCACACTACTGCAATCATACCCTGTGCCTGCAGGACGAAGCATCCGTGCAAGCATCCTGTGGAAGCGTGCATCGTCTTTGACAGTTCAGCAGACTTCATGGTGGACAGGGGGATAGGGAAGTATCTGACTGTTGAGGAAGCCATAGACTTACTGGAAAGAATGGAAAAAGAGGGTCTGGTACATACTACTATCAACTCTCAGAGAAGGCCTCTCTTCATCTGCAATTGCTGTACCTGTTCCTGTTTGATTCTGCGAGGGCTCACAGAAATGCACAATCCTCGAGCTTTTGCTAAGTCCAATTTCATGGCACAGAGAGATGAGGGTGCCTGTATTTTGTGCAGAGCATGTATTGATATCTGTCCATTTGATGCCTATTTCTATCACTGGCCTCATGATAGCGAGACTGAGAGAATAGGACTTATAGAAGAAAGATGTGTAGGGTGTGGGTTATGCAGTTATCACTGCCCTGCAGGTGCGATAACATTGATTAAGGTGAGAAATGAGATACCTGAGGAGGGACCCCGTGAAGCTATGTTGAGAGTCGAGAGTGAGAGAATACATTGAACGGAAAGGTAGCTCTTGGAACAGAAAGTGGAGAATTGTACGAAATAGTCTGGCAGCCCTCGTAGGGTTTCAGGGATAATCTGGGCTCTCATGAGATCTTTCTTCTTTCTTCAAGAAGGTAGTAGGTGAACGTCCTTTCCCTGACGAGTTCTTTGAACTAATAATAAAAGCAGTAATATTTGGTTTGGTTTTGTGGAGTCTTAGTTTGGGTTTAGACAAATTGGCAAGTGCCATTGGAGGAAGGGTTGTAATAGGAAAAGTTGAACTGTTACTGATAATACTTCTTTTGAGTCTGATCTTCTTAGGATTAGTGACCTAGACCAGATTGGCTTTGATCTGAATCTAGTAGTATGGTCCCTCCTCATCTATAAGCGTTTGCCCTATCAGAGAAGAATACCAGTAGCTTGTGAAGTTTGGCATTCCACGCCTATCCAATTGTCTACACGTATGACATAATTGAGATGACTGTCCATTGATAAAATTATCTCGGATGTTACACGCGTAACAAATGTGGGCAGAGAATGGAAAGATTTATGAAGAGACAGATAAGATGGAGGAAGTTGACTCAAGTCAGTACAAGAATGACACTATAAAGTGTTACTGGAAGGTGATCTATATGTTAGTGATGCTAATCATTGCTGCACTTGTCGTATTTTTTGCCATCGTGCTGGTACGAACAGTCCTTTTCACATCCAAACAGATACCAGTAGAGCCTGCAATTGAGATACCTGTAGTTGAAAAAGCAGCTGAACATCTAGCCAGAGCTATCCAGTTCAAGACTGTATCCTACCAGGAGACTGAACGATTCGACAAAAAAGAATTCCTGGGATTGCATGACTACCTGAAAGAGACATATCCTGAAGTGCATTCCACGCTCACAAGAGAGATTGTAAATGAATACAGTCTCCTATACACGTGGAATGGAAAGGATCTGACACTGAAGCCCATTGTACTGATGGCCCACATGGATGTGGTCCCTACAGAACCGGGAACTGAAAATGACTGGCTCCATCCACCCTTTGAAGGTGCAATTGCTGACAAATACATCTGGGGAAGAGGTTCCATGGACATCAAATCTGGTATCCTCGGCATCCTGGAAGCAGTTGAAATGTTGATGAAAGAAGGATTCAAACCTGACCGCACCATATATCTGGCTTTTGGCCATGACGAAGAGGTGGGCGGACGCCAAGGAGCCTCCAAGATTGCTTCCCTTTTGAAATCCAGAGGCATATCAGCAGAATATGTTCTGGATGAGGGTGGATCTGTAACTGAAGGAATCGTTCCCGGTGTTTCCGTGCCTGTGGCTCTGGTAGGTATTGCTGAAAAGGGGTACGTCAGTCTGGAATTGACAGTAGAAAGTGAAGGAGGCCATTCTTCAATGCCACCAAAGAAGACTGCAATAGGTGTTATGGCAGCTGCTATCCAGAGACTGGGAGACCATCAGATGAAGGGAGCAATCAAAGGTACAGTAAAATTAATGTTTGAGTATCTGGGTCCTGAAATGTCAATTACTAGGAGGATAGTATTTTCCAATCTGTGGCTGTTCGGCTGGCTCGTAAAACGTAAGCTTGCCGCACTGCCAGAGATGAATGCTGCAATCCGCACTACTACGGCTCCTGTCATGGTGGAAGGCGGTACCAAGGAGAACATATTACCAAAGAAAGCGAGAGCAGTCATAAACTTCAGAATACTTCCCGGTGATACTGTCAA
>CAZFAR010000125.1:0-7526 GCA_964516825.1 uncultured Thermococci archaeon | reverse complement strand
GCGTACAACTGGTTCAGAACATCAGGATGATCCTCTCTCGTTCTGACTATTCCTGTTTTCCTGTCTATACCAATACCCAGATCCTTTAGTCTGGACAATGAAGGCAGAACATCAATCGGTGGATAAATACCTTTCCTGTGCAATTCCCTGCTCAGAAAGATCTGTCCCTCCGTAATATATCCTGTAAGATCCGGTATAGGATGGGTAATATCATCTTCAGGCATGGATAATATAGGAAATGAGGTAATAGACCCTTTTCTGCCTTTTATTCTGCCAGCCCTCTCGTAGATAGTGGCCAAATCAGTATACATGTAGCCTGGGTATCCTCTCCTTCCTGGAACTTCCATTCGGGCCGCCGATATCTCACGCAATGCTTCGCAGTAGTTGGTCATGTCTGTCAGAATGACGAGAACATGCATGTCTAACGTAAAAGCCAGATACTCTGCTGCAGTCAAAGCCATTCTGGGAGTGGATATTCTTTCCACAGCAGGATCGTCTGCCAAATTTATGAAGACTACTGACCTTTCTATGGCTCCTGTTTTTCTGAAATCTGAGATAAAGTAGTTAGCTTCCTCAAAGGTGACACCCATGGCAGCAAATACTACAGCAAACTCCTCTTCTGCAGTCAGTACACGGGACTGTCTGGCAATCTGGGCAGCAATTACTGCGTGAGGCAGTCCTGATCCAGAAAATATTGGCAGTTTCTGACCTCTCACCAGCGAGTTCATGCCATCAATTGCTGATATACCAGTTTGGATGAAGTCTATAGGGTAGTCACGTGCATAAGGGTTGATGGGACTTCCTGAGATATCTAATCTGTTCTCAGGGAGGATGCGGGGACCGCGATCGATGGGTTCTCCCAGCCCTGAAAAGACCCTGCCCAGCATGTCCTGCGATACAGCCAGTTCAATTCCTTTTCCAAGGAACCTCACCTTGCTCTGGTGGATATCAAGTTCTGAAGAGCCTTCAAATATCTGAACCAGTGCTTTTCCCACTTCTACCTCCAGGACACGGCCTCTTCTTTTCTCTCCTGAAGGCAGCTCAATCTCCACCAGTTCTCCGTATTTGACGCCTTCTATTTTCTCCACGATCATCAGAGGGCCTGCAATTTCGGAAATAGTCTTGTATTCTTTAGTCATCTAATCCCCTCCCTTCATGGACTGTATCTTTGCATATATACGTTCTCTCAAATCTTTTATTGCTGCAGGAAACTCTTTTTCAGTGACGAATTTCAATTTGGCTATTTCTTCCCTTTCTGTCAGTTCCAGGATATCTTTGAATAATGCTCCTCTTTCCAGAGCATCTATGGACCAGTGATGCAGATCGAGAATCAATGCCAGCATGTCAAACTGCTTTCCTGAAGACGTGTAAGTATCGGTCTCGTGGTATGCATTCTGGTGGAGAAAGTCCTCTCTCAATGATTTTGCTGTCTCCAGAAGCAGCCTGTCCCTGGTGGAGAGTGCTTCTACACCTACCAGCCTGACGATCTCTTCTAATTCTGCTTCTTCCTGGAGTATTCGCATAGCTTCATCTCTGAAAGGCCTCCATTTCTCTGAGACCTGCTCAGTCCACCAGTCTTTGACATCATCCAGATATAGTGAATAGCTCTGGAGCCAGTCAATGGCTGGAAAATGTCTTGCAAAGGCGAGCCTTGCATCCAGCCCCCAGAAGACTTTGGTAATCCGTAAGGTCGCCTGGGTTACTGGCTCTGAGAAGTCGCCACCCGGTGGTGAGACTGCTCCAATAACAGATAGTGAGCCCTCCCTGTATTGAGATCCTAGAGTTACGACCTTGCCAGCTCTCTCGTAGAATTCTGCGAGCCGCGATGCCAGATAGGCAGGGTACCCTTCTTCGCCCGGCATCTCCTCTAGTCTGCCAGAAATTTCTCGTAAAGCTTCTGCCCACCGCGACGTGGAATCTGCCATCAAAGCGACAGAGTATCCCATGTCCCTGAAGTATTCAGCCAGAGTGATCCCTGTGTAGATAGATGCTTCCCTGGCTGCGACCGGCATGTCTGAGGTATTGGCTACCAAAACAGTTCTCTTCATCAGGGGTTCTCCACTTTTTGGATCCTGAAGCTCGGGAAATTCCATGAGCACTTCTGCCATTTCGTTGCCTCGTTCTCCACAGCCAACAAAGAAGATGATGTCAGCTTCAGCCCATTTTGCCAGCTGATGCTGGGTCACTGTCTTTCCAGAGCCAAAAGGTCCCGGACAGCAGGCCGTTCCCCCTTTCGCCATGGGGAAGAAGGTGTCGATGATGCGCTGGCCAGTTACTAACGGGCTTGAGGGCGGTAATTTTTCCTTGTAAGGTCTCCCTTTCCGTACTGGCCATTTCTGAAGCATACAGATGCCTGTCCCATCAACAGTGGCAATAATCTCTTCCACTGTAAAGGTTCCTTCGGAAATGTCTCTTATCACTCCCTCCACACCATTCGGTACCAGGATCCTGTGTTTGACCAGAGGTCCTTCCTGGACCAGCCCAAGGATATCACCTGCCACCACTTTTTCTCCCTTTTTCATGGATGGCTGGAATTCCCACTGTTTTTTCCTGTCAATTCCTGACTGTTCTATTCCTCTCTTGATGTGAGGCCCGATTCGGTCCCTGATTACATCCAGAGGTCTCTGGATTCCATCATAGATCGATTCGATCAGGCCTGGAGCTAGTTCAACGCTCAGGGGTTTTCCTGTTGATTCTACCGGATCTCCCGGACCGAGTCCTGCAGTCTCCTCATATACCTGGATCGTAGCCTTGTAGCCACTCAACTCGATGATTTCTCCAATCAGCCGTTCTTCAGATACCCGACACACATCATACATTCGGGCACCTTCCATCTGATCAGCCACTACCACGGGTCCTGAAACTTTAATGATCGTCCCCATTTCTATTCCTCCTTAAACAGAATGTCTGCACCAACTGCACGTTCTGTGATACGTTTCATCTTTTTCTTTCCCAGCCCTATGCTGCCCTCAGCTGATGGAATCTCGATTATGATAGGCAGTGTCTGGGTAGAATATTCAGCAAGGAGATCAGAAACATGCTGGGCTAAACATTCTGCAATGTATATGACTTTGTATTTTCTGGATGCTTCCTTCAGTACAGTACTGATTTCATCTCTCGTTTCAGCGTAAAGAGGTTCCAGTCCCACACTCTTGAAAGCCAATCCAATCTCGTGATCTGCAATAACTGCTACATCGCATTCATACATATGGACCACTCATCCTCTTCTCGAAATCAATCCCTTTAAGTTTTCCCAGGAGTATAAGCCGTATCAACTTGACTTCCCTTTCTTTTGCAAGGATGTAGCCAATGAGTGGTTCGATTCCCAAAACTACCATTTTTGCCTGTTTCACGTATTCAATCAGAAAATCCTCAACTAATCGTTCATAAACGGTCAGTTCCCCCGTTTCCTCAAATGATTTGAGTCCCTCTTCCACGACACGGCTGTACTTCTTCATTCCAAATGCCTTTGCCACTGCTTCTAATGGTTCATCCTGAAATGTCTGAAATGTCTTGAAATCGATAGTGCCTCCCTGAAGATACATTCTAGAAAAGCTGACCTTGAATTTCTGGCTTCTTACAAAGTTACGGATATTCTCGAGATCAGTTTTCAGCCGAAAGAATTCCTGCAGGAACGGAGATTTCTCAGAGTCTTCCAGAAGAGTGCAGACATACACCTGATCCATGACAGTATCAATTATCTGGGTATCGCTGCTTTCCTCAAAAGCAAGCCTGGCCTTTTCCACAGCTCGAGCTAAGGGCTCTGGAAGGTCCCTTATTCGTTCCTTAAAAGCCTTTTTCAACTTTTCTATATCTACAATGCCAAGAGAAACCAGGAAAGCAGGCTCTTTTGATGCAATCTCCGATTTCAGCAGGATCTTTGCATTGTGAAAGTCGTACTTCAATTGCAAGAGGTTGGTAATCTCCTTTCTGGGAGATATGCGCTGGGCGAGGTCATATACGCTTTTCAGCTCTTCAAGCAATACATTTTCAATGGCAGAAATATCTGCATCCTCTGGCAGTGCATAGGTTGTCTCTGACAGAATTTTTATTGCATCAGAGGCAGTTGGTGCTTCTGCCATCCTCTTGAACTGGGAACTGTCAATGAGACTGGCTTCCAGCGCTTTCACCCTTCCGAACGAATAGGCATATTCAGAGCCAATACCCAATACATCACCCCTCAAAAAGCATCCGGGCTACGTCTGCCTCTATTTCATCCCTGAGTACCCTTATTCTCTCCTCAAAGCTCTCGTTGATCTCTACCTCAGGTGTCTGCAGGATGAATCCTCCTGCAATCTCCCTCGATTCATCTGATAAGGTGAGCTTTCCATTGAGCTTGTTGTTTACCTTTTTGAGAAACCGATTTCCAAGATTCTTTAAATCCCGTGGGGAAAGGATCAGTTCCTCTCCCCCTTTTGCTACTCCGAGCAGCATTGTTTCTAATATCTGTTCATATTCCGGATGGTTCACCAGCACGTCCAGAGATCGCTCAAAAGCCTTCTCCACTATTTTCTGTTTCTCTGCCAGCAGCACTTTTCGTGATTCCAGCCGTTCCATGGTCACTGCTCTGTTGTGTTCTTCTCTCGCTTCTTCAAGAGCCTTGGAGATTATGGCTTCCTTTCTTTTCTCTGCAGTTCTTTCTCCCTCTTTTCTAATCTCTTCTGCCTTCTTCCTGGCTTCTGCTAGTATTTCCTCTCTCTCTTGAGCTGCATCCTCTAAAATCCTCTTCCTGATGTCCTCGATTCCCATCCTCATCATCCCGTTGGAAGCTGGATTCCCATCAGGAGGAGAATCGTTGAGAGCAATCCAAGGATAGCATATGTTTCTACCATGGCAGCGTAGATTACTGCCTTACCAAAGACTTCAGGTCTCTTTGCAAGGGCACCACAACCTGAGGAAGCAACCATTCCTTGGTACACAGCTGAGATAAGACCCACAACACCAACAGGTAAGCAGGCAAAGCAGATCTGCCAGCCCTGATCTACAGTCAACGGGAGCGGTTCTCCACGCAAGAGCCCTGTTATGTTCAGGACGAAGAACAGCCCAATGAATCCGTAGATGCCTTGGGTACCAGGCAACGCCTGCAGTACAAGTGTCTTCCCAAACTTACCTGGATCTTCAGTAGTGACGCCTGCTGCAGTCTGACCTGTTATTCCACAACCTATACTCGAACCTATTCCTGCAAGAGCTGAAGACAGAGCAGCTCCCAGGATTGCAAGTATTATTCCTATCATTTCCATAGTCTAGCCTCCTTTACTGGTTTTTACTTTTATGTACCTGGAATCAAACTGGAAAGGTGTGAAGTCCTCTCCACCCCCCTCCAAGAATTTGGTAAAGAATTCCACATACTGCAACCTCCCGGGGTGGATGAAGGCCCCCAATGTATTGATGATCAAATTGAACATGTGGAGAATTGGGAACAGGATCGCAGCCAGTATCAACCCAACATACGGCACGCCTGCCAAAATGGAAAGGAGGTTGTTGAATACGATAGCAATGGCTCCGGATGCCAGTCCCAGTGCAAGAATCCTAGAATAAGATAGAACATCTCCCAGGTATCCAAAGATGCTGTAGATGCTCAGCACTCCAGCAAACAGTTTCTTGAGAACGCTGGTAAGAATGTTTCCACCTTTCTGGTACCTCCCCTGAGTCAATACCAGGCCAGCCAAACAACTTATGACCACGTACTTGACTGCAGTATCTGCAGGAATATCAACACCAAACATACTGTTCAAGACCATCAACGTACCGAAAGGGATCAAGACCAGCCAAAGCCCCTGATCAAACGCAGCATCCCAGTAGTACCCGTCTCTTACCCTCATATACAGTTTGATCAAGATCCCAAACCACACATGCACGATCCCCATAAGAAGGACAACTGCCAGCATGCTTAACGGATTTTCAATAGGGTCGATCAAAGTCAATTTCTGTCTCACTGTATCCAGAAAGGCAAGCTGGGCAGGTAAATACTTTGTTATATCACCAAACCAGCTTCCCAGCAAAAATCCACACACTACAGTTACAGTGCCAGCAATGATCAGCAGCTTGAAAAGGAGATCCCCATCAGGGCCCATCTTGATCTTTTCCAAGAAAAATAGTGATATGAATATCAATAGAAACCCGTAGAATACGTCTGAGAGGCATAATCCAAAGAAAACAATAAAGAAAGGCGCAAGAGAAAGAGTAGGATCAATCTCGCGGTAGTGAGGAAGACCATAGATCCTTGTCACCAGCTCAAAGGGACGTATGAGCTTCCCTGTATTGTACAGTTCTACAGGAATCTCCTCATCTTCTTGCGGCTCCTCTGTTGAAATTTCTACTTCCCTGATATGATGCAGCCCCTTAAGGAGGGCTTTCTCATCTTTCCTGGGGACCCAGCCCTCGATTACGGAAACCTTGTCTGTACGAACGAAATTCCTTCTTACCTCTTTCTTGGCCTTGATATTGGTGAGATGATCGTGCATGGTCATCAGAGGTAAAAGCTCTTTCAAAAGTTCTCTGCATTTTTCTTCTGCCTTTTCCCGCTTTCCTCTGGTTTCTTCAAGAGAATTCAAAAGATATTCCAGTTGATCTGGAACGTATCCTTTCAGTTCTCCGAAAAAAGCGGGAGAAAATTCAATAACTCTCAATCTCTTGAGAATGTCCTCTGATTCTGATTTCAAATGGGTTACTGCGACATACTTCTCTTTTCTTGTTTCACGCACTATGGCAATGTACGTACATGGATAGTCCTCTGCGATTCTGTAGAGTGCATCAATCCTACCCAGAGAGATCGACCCGAGCTCAGTCACCGTATGCAATGTCTCCAAATCCTCCAAAGGAATCTCCAGAGATTCCCAGGGAAGCAGCTCTTCATACAGTGTACCAAGGAGCGCTTCCTCATTTTTCAGAAAGGTCAATTCTGAATCCAGTTCCCTGCACTTGTCTATTAACTTGAAATCGAAGTTTCTGACAATATTCTCGTATTCCTGTTCATCTATCAGAAACTTGGGGTTAAAAAAGCTTTCAACAATATTCTGAGTAGTAGTCATAAATTTTGATACAAAATCGATAGCATATCGCAATCCTGAAATTCGATGGTCAAGTTCAGACGTTGTGACTGCATCTTCTTCTCTGAGAACCTCTGCCCAGCCAGCATTCTCAAGTCTTTCTTTCAAATCCACTATCTGTATTAATTCCAGCCTGTGCAGTGTATTGATGATCTCATCTTTCTGGTCCCCATGAGCAATGATACGTACCTTAAGCATCTTGGATATTGGCATCCTTCCTCACTACCCTTGCAATGATCAGTTGTGCTGCTTTGTCTATTTTTTCCCGGGAGATTTGTTGAATTCGTTCCAGACTTTCCTTCGTTTCAGAGCGAATGACTCCGATATCTTGGTCAGTTTGTTGAAGAATCTGATTCCTGGTAATCTCTGCCTTTCTTCTGGCCTCTTTTTCAGATTCCTCCACACGTTCTTGACCTTCCTCCCTTGCTTTTCGGACAATTGCATCTGCTTCAGCCTTTGCTTCTGAAATAATCCTTT
>CAZFAR010000124.1:2330-7561 GCA_964516825.1 uncultured Thermococci archaeon | reverse complement strand
GTCCTTTCGATAATACCCTTCGATATCCCTTCGTAGAGCCTTTACATAGTCTCTACAATCCCAAGTGCGCCTTCTCCATATACAATAATACATCACCTTAATGCCGACCCAGATGATGATGGTAACTACCATAATGAAAGAGGTCCAATACTTGGGGAATGGTGCAGAGGAGCTCCAAATCCGAGGTAGATAATAGATAAAAAGCGCTGCAAATAGGGCAACACTGACTTCGAAGAACCATCTATGTATTGCTTTGAAATGGAAAGCCTTCTCAGGATTTGCGTAGAATTCGAGTACATCCCAACGATAACAGATTGTCACTATGTTCATTATGTAAAGGTGATATCCCTGTATCAGAGCAATTACAATAAGAAGTCCAAACACAGAGAGAATGAGACCAAAGAAAATAAGCACAAGAGTTAGGCCAATGCTTGCTTCCGGATTTCCAGTTGTATCTCTTATGAAATAGAAGATGGCTGCCACGACCGCAACATAGATATTGGTGAACCAAAACATTTCTTTTTCACAGTGTCTTGAGTGTTCCCAATGTTCTCTGTACATTGTTTCCAGTTCTGGAATTTTCTTTAATGCTGGAGCAGGATCACTTCTTTCCATATATTTGTCACCTCCATTCTCAGTTTCTCTTCTTTTCAAACTGAAGGTTTAAAAACCTTATCATATAGAATCATCCTCAAAAAAGCAAACAGCTAAAAAGAACCTCCCTAAATTTAGCCATGCATCTCGGTCTGATCATACCCTCCTCCAATACAGTCATGGAAGAAGAATTATCGAGACATGTTACTGTTCACTCCACGAGAATATCCCTTCAAAATGTCGATGAAAGCTCCCTCAAAAAGATGAATGAAGAACTTACGAAAGCTCTAAATCTCATCTCAGACTGTAATCCTGACGTTATCGTATATGGATGCACATCTGGCAGTTTCATAGAAAATGTTGAAGAAATCCTCAATAAAAGCCCGATACCAGCATCAACAACATCTGCAGCTGTTATATCAGCATTACATATTCTGAATGCAGAAACGGTATCTGTGGCAACTCCCTACGTAGATGAGATCAACAGAAGAGAGAAAGCATTCCTGGAGTCTGAAGGATTCGCAGTCAAGGACATCAAAGGACTAAAACTCTTGAAAAACCTAGAAATTGGAAGAAAAAAATCAGAAGCAGCATACAATCTGGCGAAATCATTAGAAAAGGCAGATGCTCTCTTCATCAGCTGCACAAATCTGAGAACTTTTGACATCATCTCTCCTCTTGAAGATGAACTGGGCATACCAGTCATCACCAGTAATTCAGCATCACTGTGGCATGCACTAAACCTGGCCCACCATAAAGGTGAACCATTTAAGTATCTAGGAAGACTTCTGGAGGAATTTCTATGATCATTGGCTGTGATGTTGGCGGCACCTTTACAGATACAGTTTTCGTCTCGAAAGGAGAAATCAGAATTTCAAAAGTACCCACAACGCCGCAGAACTTTGCAGAAGGCGTTCTCCAGGGAATAGCAAGAATAGGCGAGGAGTATACCAGAGTCATTCACGGGATGACAGTAGGGACGAATGCAGTGCTTCAGAGAAAAGGAGCCGGAGTCACTCTGATCACAAATAAAGGGTTCAAAGACATCATAGAAATAGGAAGACAGAACAGACCCTCACTGTACGATTTCTCTGTGGATCGCTCACCTCCCCTGGTTCCAAGGTCCAGGAGAATTGAAGTTTCCGGGAGAATCAGTTATAGAGGAGACATCATTGAAGAGCTATCCGAAGAAAAGATTGTACTACCTGAAGAAACTGAGTCAGTAGCTGTCTGTCTGCTGCATTCCTATGCAAATCCTGTACACGAACAAAAGATAAAATCCATGATTGCTGTACCTGTCTGTATCTCCAGTGATATACTACCGGAATTCAGAGAGTACGAGAGAATGAGCACCACTGTCATTAACGCGTATTTAATGCCTGTCATAGACAGATACGTGTCCACATTAGAAGAAAGAATTTCCGGGACATTGATGGTGATCGAATCTTCGGGAGGAATAATGACAGCCCGATCTGCGAGAGAAAAGCCTGTGCATACCGTCTTGTCCGGTCCTGCAGGAGGAGTCATTGCTTCTCATTTCTTAGGAAATATACTGAATGTGAGAAACCTGATCACGTTAGACATGGGGGGCACCAGCACAGACATATCTGTCATAAAAGGAGAGCCCATCATCACTACGGAAGGCTCTATAGGGGGATACCCTTTAAGAATACCGATGATTGATATCCACAGTATAGGGGCTGGTGGAGGGAGTATTGCCTGGCTGGATGAGGGTGGTGCACTGCGAGTGGGTCCTCAATCAGCAGAAGCAGAACCTGGTCCTGCCTGCTATGGCAAAGGGAGTGTACTACCTACTGTGACAGATGCCAATCTGATTCTGGGACGTCTAGGAATGCATTTAGGAGATGAAATAGTCCTCAACAGAGAACTCGCACAGAAATCCATGGAAGATTTGTGCGAAAAGACAGGGTTCGATCTCACGGAACTAGCTTCAGGCATCATCAAAGTGGCAAATGCAAACATGTGCCAGGGAATACGGGTCGTATCAGTAGAGCGCGGCCATGATCCAAGAGATCTTACACTGTTGGCCTTTGGAGGAGCTGGACCACTGCATGCCTGCGAACTAGCACATGAGCTATCCATTCCCAGGGTTTTAATTCCTGTCTACCCGGGTGTATTTTCCGCTTTGGGGATGGTGGTGGCAGACATCAAGCATGAGTTTGTTCTCACCAAGAGGATGGACCCAGATGAAGATACAGAAGAAGTGTTTCAGAAATTGGAGGAAAGGGCAGTTAATACTCTCAGAAAAGAGGGAGTTTCACACGATGACATGATATTACAAAGATTTATTGACGTACGATACGTGGGACAGTCCTACGAGTTGCGGATACCTGCAGAAAATGCAGTTCAGAAATTCCATGAAGCGCACCAGAGAACGTACGGGTACTCTGATGCACAGTCTCCAATAGAATTCATAAACTTCAGAGTTGTAGGCATAGGCAAGCAGGAGAAAATAGCTTTAAGGAAGACTAAGAAAACAGAAGGAAAACCAGAACCAAGAGAAATGAGAAATGTATTTTTCAATGATTTTGTCAGAACACCAGTGTACTGGAGAGAGAACCTGCGACACACTGATGTAATTGGGGGCCCCGCTATCATTGAGGAGAGGGAATCCACAGTTCTGATACCTCCCGACTGGTCCTTCACCGTGGATGAGTACGGCAATCTATTTGGGGAGGTGATATTACGGACCCAGTAACCCTGGAAATCCTGCGCTGCTCTCTCCAATCTGTCGCCGAGGAAATGGGAGTCACGTTAGGAAGGACTGCCTTCTCACCCAATATCAAAGAGAGAAAGGATTTTTCCTGTGCAGTTTTTGATAGCAAAGGGAGAATGGTATCCCAGGCTGAACACATACCTGTACATCTGGGTTCTATGCCCTTATCAGTAAAAGAAGCTTTAGAAGAATTTGCATTTGATGAAGGCGACATCATCATTCTGAATGATCCCTACTGGGGAGGCACTCACTTACCAGATATTACACTGATTGCTCCAGTCTTCTGTAAAGACCTTCTGGGATTTGCTGCTTGCAGGGCGCATCATGCAGATGTGGGGGGAAAGACTCCGGGTTCTATGCCAGGTGATTCGAGAGAAGTGTACGAGGAAGGGCTCATAATACCCCCCGTAAAATTGTATGAGAAAGGGAAAATAAATGAGGATATTCTAAAACTGATTCTAAGAAATGTGAGAACACCTGAAGAGAGAAAGGGTGATCTGAGAGCGCAGTATTCTGCCTGCGAAACTGGGAAGAAGAGAATTGGAGAATTAACAGATAAGTACGGGAAGAAACTGGTAAAGGAGGCTTTTGAAGAGATAATGGATTATTCTGAAAGGAGAATGAGGAAAAAAATTACAGAATTTCCAAAAGGTAGATATGAAGCGCATGATTTCATGGATGATGACGGAGTTTCCAATGATCCGGTAAAGATCAATGTTACAGTAACTGTGGGATCTGATCTTTCTTTCGATTTTACAGGAACTGATAAACAGAAAAAGGGAAACATCAATGCAGTGTATGCAGTCACGTTAAGCTGCGTCTACTATACGGTCCGCTGCGTGACAGATCCAGAGATTCCGCCTAACGAGGGATGCTACAGACCAGTTAACGTTCTTGTGCCTGAGGGATCTTTGCTAAATCCAGTACATCCTCATGCAGTATCAGCAGGAAATGTGGAGACATCCCAGAGAATCGTCGATGTCTTATTGAAAGCGTTCAGTCAAGTTGTCCCTGAAAAGGTGATTGCTGGTTGCCAAGGGACGATGAACAATGTGACTATTGGTGAGTCTGTCAATGAAAAGCCTTTTGCGTACTACGAGACGATTGGTGGAGGAATGGGAGCTAGACACAATAAGGACGGCATGGATGGAGTTCACACCCATATGTCCAATACGTTAAATACACCAATTGAAGCTCTGGAGATGAACTATCCCTTCTTGGTGAGGGAATACTCTCTGATCTCGGATTCTGGCGGTGAAGGAAAATTCAGAGGAGGTCTTGGCATCGTGAGAAGTATTAAGGTTTTGACAGACTGCGTGGTATCAATCCAGAGTGAGAGGAGAAAATTTGCTCCATATGGTTTATTCGGTGGAAAAAATGGGAGAAAGGGTAAGAATGTACTAATAAGAGGAGAGAAGGTCATAGAACTGCCTTCAAAAACTACCTGTTCCTTGTTGGAAGGCGATATCATCAGAATCGAGACACCTGGTGGTGGCGGTTATGGGAATGCTGAAGAAAGAACTGACATCTCAAAGAGGAAATAAACCTACCTCAGCAGATCATTTTTTCAAGAAAAAAAAGAAAAGAAAAAAATGAAGATTACTCCTAGACTAAGTCAGAAACCTTCCTTACCAGTCCTGAAGAATCCCGTACCAGCCCGGATGAATCCCGTACTAATCCTGAGGAATCCCGTACTAACCCAGAGGAATCTCTTGGCGTTGCAGTGCCCTTAGCCTTCTGCTCAAGCTTCTCTGCTTCTTTCTCGAGTTTGTCTGCACTTTCTTCGAGTTTGTTTGCTGTTTTCAGAAGCCCTTCATACTTCTTGCGTTCTCCAGCTCTCACCAGTCCAGAGGAATCCCGTACCAGCCCTGATGAATCCCGTACTAATCCAGAGGAATCC
>CAZFAR010000124.1:0-2230 GCA_964516825.1 uncultured Thermococci archaeon | reverse complement strand
AGGAATCCCGTACCAGCCCTGATGAATCCCGTACTAATCCAGAGGAATCCCGTACTAATCCCGAGGAATCTCCAGTCTTCGCTTTCTTAACGAAGTCTTTGGTTTCCTTTGAAAATTCTGAAATCTTCTTCGATAGTCCCTGCACATTCTGGGCCAGTCTCTCGTATCCTTTTCTGGTCTTGTCATCCTTTGCCAATCTGGATGCATCTCTCACGAGTCCAGAAGAATCCCATGCAAGTCCAGAGACATCCCATACCAGCCTGGAAGCATTTTCTACCAATACAAAGACTGCAGGATCAATCTCCTTGGAATCCAGAACAGCCTCAGCCTCCTGCACTGCATCATCGACATCGGTAAGTGCTTTTTTGGCTTCTTTCGTGGTGTCCTTTATCACAATTCCTACACTTACTGGAACCATATACCGCCCTCCTTTTGCGTTGCAATTTATGTCATCGCGCCGTCGTGGCGCTCACTTCTCCTAGTATCCTCACCTTAAGAATGTTTCGATTCCAACAGATGTTTACTTCTCACCTTCTCACCCATTGCTATTCATGTTGTTCATCATTGGAATGTTACACATGTAACAGCAACTATTCTAGCTTTTATCATCCTCACAATAATCCCGACATGTACCAGATAGGAGACTGATTCTATTACATCACAAAGTACATTCTTCAGGTTCCTTATCAAATCGCAATCTCAGAAAGACAGGAGCCCTCAGCTTTCTGTCACTGGTCAATTCCAGATACTTTACCTCACACACGAAAACAGGATTCACAAAATGGATATTATCCTCCGGAATTCTACCTGTGAATGGATTGATATCATTCTCTATTCTTCTGAGCATCTCACAAATAGAGCTCAGATCTTCATCTGAAAATCCTGTACCAACTTTTCCTATAAAGGTGAGTGGTGTGCCAATTCCCAGCAGCAAGGCTCCAAAATAAGGTTTGCGTTCCCCTTCCCCCTCAGTGAATCCTCCAATGACACAATCCAGCGTTTTCGTCTTCTTGATCTTCAACCATGCACCAGAGCGTACTCCACAGAAGTATGGAGAATCTTTTCGTTTGGCTATAACACCTTCAAAGCCTGCATTTGTAACAGCTGCAAGATAGTCTTTCCCTTTCCCATCCACGTAAGGGGATACCATGATCCGAGTAGATTCTGACACTGTCTCAGATAACAACTCTTTCCGTTTCAAGAGCATTTCCCCTGTGACATCTCTATCATCTTTTGAGAGGATGTCAAAAGCTATGTAGACTGCAGGTATCTCCTCTGATAATAAACCAATCTTGAAAGCATTGTCTACGTGCTCTCTTCTCTGCAAATCCTGAAAGGAGGGCCTTCCTTCTTTCAATATAACGACTTCACCATCCAGAATGCAGGAAAAAGCCTTAATCCTCTGTCTGACAGACTGGAGCTCAGGATACCGGTAGGTAATATCCACATTCCTCCTGTTGAAAAACTGTACCTTCTCATTCACTCTACATAAGGCTCTGGTTCCATCCCACTTCACCTCGAAGATCCAGTCTGGATCATCAAAAGGCTCACCTATTTTTGCCAGCATGGGTTTTACTTCATTCATGATCATCTGACTTCAATACTCTTCTCCAGGGCTGCCAGTAAATCCTTGGTCTTCTCTACTTCTCTGACTTTCTCCACAACGACTGCTTCTCCCTTCACTTTTTTCTCCACCAGTTCTTCTACTGCCTTGCGATAACGGTCCTCATATTCAGAAAATGCCAGAGTGCCAGTCATTTTTTCCAGAAGAGTCTGAGCCAACTCCCGCTCTCTTTCAGATGTCTCAGGCAGTTTCTCTGGAATGACCTGATTCATGTCTACGATTTCATCTGCATACCGCAGTGTAATTAGAATGATCCCCTTTTGATAGCTCCTCAATCCTACAATGTATTCCTTGGTCCGCATGACAATTCTGCCAACACCTATTTTTCCAGTGAGAGTGAGCACTTCATGGAGGAGTGCATATGCTTTTTCTCCACCTTTATCTGGACTCACGTAGTAGAAGGAATCGTAGGCCAGAGGGGGCACCTCCTGGGCATCTACGAATTTGTCAAGAGCAATAGTATTGGTGCTCTCCAGTTTAAGAGAGTCCAGTTCTTTCTGCTCGATCACGATGTACTTTCCTCCGAATTCATAGCCTTTCTTGATTGAAGAGTACTCGATTTCATCATTCCCTTCTGGACACCATTTTCTGTACTGTAAGGGCACC
>CAZFAR010000123.1:0-7626 GCA_964516825.1 uncultured Thermococci archaeon | reverse complement strand
ATCCCAGTTCTCTAATATCCTTTTTTATCAATTCCTGCCCAGGATCTGAACACATATACTTGTAATACGTGCCAACGGCTACATCTGGCAGAGATGCTGCAAATTCTGCAACTTTTTTCGAATCTACTGTAGCTCCAATGTTGATGCCACACTCACAGATGTATACTCCGATCTTCATGGTCACATCCTCATCTTTCTCCTTTCATGTTCTTCAACTGCTCATAAGAGAAGACTGGTCCGTCTTTACACACATAGACATTTCCAATGTTGCACCTCCCACATTTTCCTATTCCGCATTTCATCCTCATCTCCAGAGTCGTAAGAATCTGTCTGTCAGAAAATCCCAGTTCTAGCAAATTTTGAATCACAAAATGAATCATAATGGGAGGACCGCAGGTAACAGCAATCGCATTCTCAGGTGGAGGGGCTACTTTCAAGAGATTGTCAGGCACGAAGCCAACAAACCGTGTCCACCCATCTTCTTCAGCATCAATGGACAGATGAACATTAACGCCATCCCTCTTTTCCAGATCAAACAGCTCTTTTTTGAAGCTTAAATCATTGGATGTGCGGGCACCATAAATGATATCCAGCTTACCGTAATCTCCTCTGTTGTCGAGTACATATCGAATGAGAGAGCGAAGGGGCGGCTGCCCGATTCCTCCCCCAATGGTTATGATATTCCTCCCTTTCCAGCCATCGACATCAAATCCATTTCCGTAAGGTCCTCTCACACCAAGAATGTCTCCTTTCTCGCATTCATGGAGGATGGATGTGACCCTACCAAGCTTCATCACACTCACTTCCAGATATCCCTTCTCAGTGGGAGAAGATGACAGCGCAAACATGCATTCCCCCTCTCCGAGTACACTCACCATGACGCACTGGCCTGGCCTGAATGTAAATGTGTTCTGGACATTCTCATCCAGAAAGGAGAGCCGGAACGTCTTGATAGCTCTCTCGCCAGTAACCTCATCCCGGACTTCGTCAATATGTGCAAGCTGCGGCACATAAGGATTGCTCATAGTTTAACCTCGCTTGTTCTGTTAATCACGTCGATGATGTCAATATTAACAGGGCAAACCTCTATGCACCTGCCGCATCCAACACATGCAATCATGTTACAGTTTTCTAGGAAGTAGCTGAACTTGTGATACACCCTGTTTCTCATCCTGTTCATCCGTTCTGGTCTTGGATTGTACCCTGATGCTTGCAGCGTATATTCAGGATACATACAGGAGTCCCACACACGTATTCGAGCGCCCTTCGTCAGTACAGTCTCGTCCTGCATATCAAAACAGTAGCACGTGGGACACACGTACGTGCATACAGCACATCCCAAGCACTTTCGAGAACTTTCCTTCCAGAATGAACTCTCGAATAGCGTGTCCAGTACATCTACTAGGTTTTCAGTGTGCATATAACGATGAATAGCAGCAATTGCCTTTTTTTCAAGTTCTTTCTTCTTCTCTAGATCTTTCCTTGCAGCAGGGGTAAACAACTTATGTGTACTCTCAATAATATCTTCTCCCTTCTCACTGTTCACTTCAACGTAGTAGCTTTCACCAATGTCAGTCAACTGGATGTCAGCATACTCTCCAGAAAAGGGTCCGCCCCCCACTGAGGTGCAGAAGCAGTTTACTCCAGGCGTTATACAACTCAATGCAATGATGGTTATATTCTCCTTTCTTGTTATGTACGTATCTTCATACTCACCTCCAAAGACTGCATCTAACACAGCCAGACTCTTTGCATCACAGGGCCTCACACCAACAATCAAGGTCTTACCTCTATTTTCAGGAGAATTGACTGTTACAGATTTCCCTCGTGAAAAGGTGAACAATGTTTCGGTCTGCTGGAAAAGAACAGCCTTGACAGGTATTTTCGCATTGGTAAACTCTAATGTCATTTCCGACGATTTCGTAATTGGTCTAAACAGTACGACTCCCTCATTGTCTTTTGGGGCAATCACTGTATATTGCTCGGAAGCTTTCTCTACGAGTTCATGTATTTTATCTTTTCCAAAGATCATGTCTTCCATAGGTTCACCTATAAAACGAAATCTTCAGGATCTTCTGGACTAAAAATCGTCAGTAAAGGTTTTCCTTCTGTGCCTGCCACGTACCCAAACAGCTCTTTCACATCTTTTTCGAGCTTCTTATTCAATTCCATCAGCGGAATATCCATGGGGCATGCGCGCTCGCATTGGCCGCACCCTGTACATCTTCCTGCAAGATGGAATGCTCTCATAATGTTCCACGCAGTATTCTCTGATATATTGACTGAGCGGCGAACCCACTGAGAAGTAAGGTGGTCCACCATACACTCCTTGCAGTAGCATAAGGGACACGCATTTCTGCATGCATAGCATCGGACGCACCGCTCAAATTTTCTCTCCCAGTACTCCCATTTCTCTCTCAGAGATTTCTCTTCCAGTTCTTCAATTTTCCTGTATTCCTCTTTCGCACCTACAATTCTTTCACCAAGCAGTACATCATACAGGGCGGGATTCGGGTTTTCACAGGCAATACAGACATCGCACAATAGTTCTTCCTTAGAAACTGTACAGGAGGTTTTCCCAAAATCAATGATGAAGTTCCCATCCTCTTCTGTTACATCCACATTTTCTGCACATTGCGGAAATCTTGCAGTAATCTTTTTGAGATCAATGACGCCTGTGCATGGAACCCCAATCAGGATGACATCCTCACGATTCAACCCTTTTTCCAGAATGATCTGTTGAATTGCCCGTGAATCGCATCCCTTCACTACAATACCAATCTTTCTCTTATCCTCCTTTTCCCCTTTCTTGAGAGGAGGTTTTTCTTCGAGCAGGGGATATACTGCCAGGTTATTAACACACAGAGGAGAAAAAATGAATTTATCTACATCTTCTGCAGAAAACGCAAATGATGGAGACACTCTGAATCCGTAAGTACCTTTTTCATAACCTATAATGTATTTGACATCCTCCCTCCCAAGTATCTTTCTTGCTGCTGCCTGCAGTTCATCATTATTTACCATGTTGTTTTCCTCCTGATATAACACTGGGGTCCCACCTTTCTCACGTCCTCTGTAACATCCTTGATGATATCTGCAAATCTCTGCCCCTCAGCAGCAGATACCCACACTATCTGTACTCTTTCCGGCTCTATCCCAATAAATTCAAGTAATTGCTTTAGAACTGCAATCCTTCTTCGAGTAAAGTAGTTCCCCTGAGCATAATGACAATCGCCAGGATGACATCCTGCTATCAGGACACCATCAGCACCCTGCTGGAGTGCATTAATCACAAACATGGGATTCACTCTCCCAGAACACATGACACGGATCACCTTCACATTTGCAGGGTATTTTATCCGGGAGGTTCCTGCCAGGTCTGCACCTGCGTACGAACACCAGTTGCACAGAAAAGCCACGATGTTTGGCTCAAATTCATTCATCTCGTCTTTGGTTTCACTCATCTTATCAACCTGTAGATTGATCATAGAAGGATGATCCTTGTCTTTAAGAATGTTGTGCTAGAGAAAGGATAGGTAAACAAGTGGGGAATATTCTGTTAGCATGTAGCAGTTCCCCCATTTCCCTCTTTGTTACACGTGTAACATTTTTTTGATTTCTGGGACTTGATATACAAAGAGCTGTTCATAAGACCTCTCAACTGAGGATACTTTTCTGTTACATTCTATTATGATGGAACTGGTACAATTCACTCTATATAATTCATTTTATATTATTCATTGGAATTGTCTGGACGCATATATGTGCAATATACAACTCCTGCAACATCTCCGGGAACAATCACATGTCACAATCTCATCAGAGCACATCAGCTGCTATTCTGCTTCACCAGTCCTCAGGTAAGCAACCCAGTACAAAACCCCGACGAAGAATGCACCGCCTATGATGTTTCCAAGAGTCACTGGAATGAAGTTTCTCAAGACCATACTGCCCCAGGTGAGGTTTTCCATGTTCACCAGAGCTGACACTCCTGTACCTTTCAGGAATAGCCCCATAGGTATGAAGTACATGTTTGCAATGACGTGCTCAAATCCTGAAGCAACAAAAGCCATGATAGGGAAGTAGATGGCAAATATTTTACCGACAACATCTCTTGATGCAATTGCCATCCAGACAGCAAGACACACGAGCCAGTTACATCCAATGCCTCTGAAAAAGGCTTCTGCAAGGCTCAGATTCACCTTGGACACTGCAATGGTTGCAGCAGTAACTCCCCACTCATTTCCACCTGTTTTCCACAATCCTGAAGAATACATGAGCACTGCTACGAAGAGAGCTCCAAAGAAGTTGGCTGCATAAACGATGACCCAGTTCCTTAAGACCTCAGTACCCCTGATCCTTCTATCAAGAGCTGATATTATTACCAGGTTGTTCCCCGTGAAAAGTTCAGCACCTGCAATAACTACCAGCATCAGCCCCACGGAGAACACTGACCCTGCCAGGAACCTGGAGATTCCTATACTCACGTTTGCTGTTCCCACTGAAACCATGGTGGAAAGCTCACCACCAAACGCAATGAATGCGCCTGCAAAGAATCCAAGTATCAACAGATTCACCGTGCTTGAATGCACCTTTTCCACACAGATGCTTTCTGAAAGACTTTTGGCCACATTTGCAGGCTTCAGACATAAATCGTAATCTGCTTTTCTTCTCATCATGATTATCCTCCTCTTCTTGCCACCTTACAGGCAGCAACTTTCAATTCAGGTATCTTTGCTCTTGGATCTAAAGCATCATTCGTCAATATGTTGGCCGGTGCTTCTGAAAAATGGAATGGAATGAACACCGAACCAGGGAGGACTCTCTCCGAGATCGTTGCTTTGATCTCAATTTCTCCTCTTCTCGTTGATACCTTTACGATTTCATTGTCTTGAATACCCAGAACACGCGCATCTTCTACAGAAATTTCTATGTAAGCCTCATCATGAAAAGCATTCAAAGTTGCACTCCTTCTTGACATGGTCCCCGTATGGTAGTGGAACAAGATTCTTCCCGTAGACAAAATGAAGGGATACTCTCTATCTGGCAGTTCAGCAGGCAGAGTGAAATCAACAGGAGTGAAGGATCCTTTGCCGCGGGAGAACATTCCCTTGTGCAAATATTCTGTACCAGGATGATCTTCAGAAGGACACGGCCACTGCAGCTGTAAATAGACCCTTTCTGGAATGATTCCTTTGTAAATAGGTGTCACCTCATTTATCTCCCGCAGAATGTCCCATACATCATTGTACCTCAAATTTTCATAACCCATTTTTTCTGCGACTAGCCCAATGATCTCCCAGTCATCCTTTGTGTTGGGATGGGGTTCTATCACTTTTCTTACTCGCTGGATTCTCCGTTCTGTATTGGTGAAGGTGCCGTCCTTCTCGAGACTACCCCGTGACGGTAAAACGACATCTGCCAGCTTTGCGGTCTCTGTCAGAAATATGTCTTGAACCACAAGAAATTCAAGGGTTTTCAGTGCTTCTTCTACGTGGTTAATGTTGGGGTCTGAGATCATGGGGTTCTCTCCCATGAAATACAGTGCTCTGATTTCACCTTCTGCAGCCTTGTTCATCATTTCTACAATTGTTAATCCCACTTCAGAAGATAGTGGAACTCCCCATTTCTCTTCAAATTTCTCACGGATTTCAGGATCAGTCACATTCTGGTATCCAGGATACACATCGGGAAGAGCACCCATGTCACAGGCTCCCTGGACATTGTTCTGTCCTCTCAATGGGTTGACCCCGGTAGACTCTCTTCCCACATTTCCTGTGAGCATAGCCAGGTTTGCCAGTGACAGTACATTGTCAGTCCCTGTGATGTGCTGGGTAATGCCCATGGAGAATACGATTGAAGCTTTTCTTGCCCTTCCGTAAAGTCTTGCAGCATGTACGATTTTTTCTCTGGGTACTCCTGTAATTTCTTCAACTTTCTCGGGGGTGTACTCCCTTATAACGTCTACAAATTCTTCAAATCCTTCTGTACGTTCTCTGATGAACTGCTCATCTGATAACCCATCGGTGTAGATTACATTCATCAACCCGTTAAAGAGAGCCACATCTGTTCCATTCTTATGTTGAAGATGTATTTCCGCATATTTCACCAAGTCGATCTTCCTTGGATCTGCTACAATCAGGACAGCACCTTTTCTCACTGCATTCTTGATGAAGGTAGCAATTACAGGATGAGTCTCAGTCGTATTGGAGCCGGCCACAAAAATGCAGTCACATTCTGTCAATTCAGTAATAGAGTTTGTCATTGCCCCTGAACCAAAAGCCTTTGACAGGCCAGCCACTGTTGAGGCATGACATAAGCGTGCACAGTGATCTACATTGTTGTTCTGAAAGACAGTCCTCACGAATTTCTGAAAAACATAGTTCTCCTCATTCGTACATTTCGCCGAGGATAAGCCTCCCAGGGCTTTTGATCCATACTTCTCTCTTATATCTGACAATCGCTGTGCTGCATAATCAATAGCCTCATTCCATGATACTGCTTTGAATTTCCCGTTTCTCTTGATCAGAGGTGCTGTCAATCTCTCACCACTTTTAATGTAGTCGTGGCCGAACCGTCCCTTGACACACAATCTTCCCAGATTAGCAGGACCATCAATACCTTTCACCTTGACGAGAGTGTTATCCTTGGTGTATACTTCGATTTCACATCCTACACCGCAGTATTCACAGGTCGTTATAGTCTTCGTCATCTCCCAGGTTCTGCCTTTTCCTACAGCATCTTTCTCAATGATAGCACCCACTGGACAGGACTGGATACACTCGCCGCATCCATCGCATTCAGATTCACGCCATATCCCCAGTCCAGGCCATACAGTCATGCCATTGCTGCGGTAGGCCATGTCCAAGACATGTTTTTCCTGTATTTCATCACATGCTTTCACACATCTGTAACACTTGATACATTTCTGGGGATCGAAGATGAGCACCTGGTTCGTCTCAGAAGTCAGATTCCTGTCATACACCTGAGGGTACACTTCATTAGAAACATCAATATGATACCTGTATGCCAGTTTCTCCAGATCGCATTCCCCTGCAGCTTCACACACCATGCAGTCATGCTTGTGTTCTGACAGGATCAGATAGAGGATCTCCTTCCTGTATTCTTCTAGTTCAGGAGTGAATACTTCCAGATTCATCCCCTTTTCCACATTCATGGTGCAGGCAGTCTCAATCTTGCCTGCTCTCTTGACAATACACAGCCGGCATGCTCCCGTGGGGGATACCTTCTCGTAGTAGCAGAGTCCTGGTACATCATATCCCCTGTCACGCAGCTCTGAAAAGAGATTTCTCCCTTCTTCCATGAGGATTTTTTCACCGTCTACTGTTACTGACACCAGCATTCACTCAACTCCCAGGGATAGTGCTGAAGACAGTGGAACGAGAGGAGACTGACCGAATGGACATAAGCAGGTCTTGTTCATGATCTCTGCTATTCTGAGCATTCTCTCGCAGCTTTCTTTGGTTTTCTTTACTCTTTCTTTCCCTTTCTCCTTTTCCATAAGAATATCATTGATAATATCTAAAATTCGTGCATTCCCCACCCTGCAAGGAGTGCATAATCCGCAGGATTCATGGACAAAGAATTCCATGATCCATTTCAGAA
>CAZFAR010000122.1:0-7658 GCA_964516825.1 uncultured Thermococci archaeon | reverse complement strand
CGGCTCCAGCTAATACAGCTCCAATTTTCCTTAATCTCATATTCTTTCCTCCTTATTGTGTAAGGGCTTTTGCACTTGAATTTCCGACCGAACAGCTAGGTCAGAACCGGTGCTTCACAAGCACTCCTCCTAGACAGCAGCCATATATAAGCTTTTCTGTTACTGCTGGAAGAATCCCAGAGTACAGAGAGGGTCTCAGCACGTTGTCAACTCTATACTACCGGCAATAGCAGAATTCAAGCGTTTCGTGGCTGACCTAATTTAGGGACAATCACGAGCCTACTTCATGAGAAAACTATTCAGGAACTATCACAGGGTATACTCCCTGCTTTTTTCCCGAGCTCGCCAACCATGATTACAAGAGAAGATAGCACCAAGATCAAGCCCCAGTCAGAAGTACTCAGAGGGACAGTCCCGAATAGTGGCTGCAGAAATGGTATGTATACCACAGAGAGCTGCAGTCCCACAGATAACAGAACTGCTCCCACCAGGTATATATTGGAAAAGAATCCAATGTCAAAGATTGACCTGTGCTCAGATCTGCAGTTGAACGTGTGTGCAAGCTGCACAAAAACCAATGTGGAGAATGCAAAGGTTCGCGCATGTTCTAGTGAACCTCCAAAGAAGTAGAATCCTGTCAGAACCAGTACACTCATCAAGAATCCAGTTTCTAAAATACCTCTCCCTCTCCCCTGACCGAAGATACTCTCTTCAGGATCTCTGGGTTTTCTCTTCATGATTCCTTCTTCTGCAGGATCAACTCCCAAGGCAAGAGCAGGAAATCCATCAGTGACCAGGTTAATCCACAGAATCTGGATAGGAATCAGCGGCCTGGAAAATCCAAGCAGAATAGCAAAGAACAACACGAATATCTCACCAATGTTGCAGCAGAGTAAAAAATAGATGAATTTTATAATGTTATCGTATATATGTCTCCCCTCTTCTACTGCTTTAACTATGCTGGCAAAATTGTCGTCTGTTAACACCATATCTGCCGCCTCTTTGGCCACATCTGTCCCTGCAATCCCCATGGCTATACCGATGTCTGCTGTCTTTAGTGAAGGTGCATCATTCACCCCATCTCCTGTCATAGCTACAATATGACCTTTCTTTTTCAATGCAGCCACAATCCGGGTCTTATGTTCTGGAGATACACGAGCTACCACACCAATATGCTCAATTTTCTGCTCCAACGTTTCATCTGATAATCTATCCAACTCCTCTCCTGTTACAGCTTCTCCTGAGATGCCAATTTCTTCAGCAATGGCCACAGCAGTTGTTTTGAAATCACCTGTGATCATCATAGATCTGATCCCTGCCTCGTTGCACATGTTAATAGCGTCTTTCACTTCAGGACGGGGATCATCTCTCATTCCCTGAATGCCTACGAAGATCAGGTCCTTCTCTATATTCTCCTCCTTTTCTAGATTTCCATTTTCCTTGTATGCCATGGCCAGAGCTCTCAAGCCTTTCGAGGCCATGCTATCATACACTGCAAGAATCTCTTGTTTTTTCTCATCCGTCAACAGTACTGCTCTTTTGTCTTCTAGAATCTGTGCGCACAGCTCTAGAATGACATCGGGGGCCCCTTTGATATATGCAGCATATTTCCCATTCTTCTTATGAATAGTGGTCATTATCTTTCGTTCTGAACTAAAAGGTATCTCTCTCACCCTTTCAAATCTCTCTTCCAGTGCCTCTTTCTGTAATCCAGCCTTTGCTGCTGACACAACCAAACAAGCCTCTGTAGGATCTCCCACCACTGCCTCCCCACGGACCCGGGCATCATTGCACAACACGCCAATTTGCAGAGTCAAGAGCAATGGTTCATCAGGTGTTACCTCCTTTCCATCAACAAAGAAAGCGCCTTTCTGAGAATACCCCATTCCAGTCACTGTATACATCTTGTGATTCACAAAAATTCTGGAAACCATCATCTCTTTCTTTGTCAGTGTCCCTGTCTTATCTGAGCAGATAAAAGTGGAAGAACCTAACGTTTCCACTGCTTTCAACCTTCGCATCAATGCATTTCTCTTGATCATCCTCTGGACACCTAATGCCAAGACAATGGTCACGATGGCAGGCAGCCCCTCCGGAATGGCAGCCACTGCGAGAGAAACAGCAGTCAGGAACATCTCAAAGACAGGTTCTCCTCGTGCAGTACCCAGAATGAAGATTAAGGCACAGAACCCAGCAATTCCTCCTGTCAGTATCTTGGAGAAGTCCTCAAGTTTCTCCTGCAAAGGGGTTTTTTCCATTTCTATTGACTGAATAATCTCTGCTATTTGGCCCATCTCGGTATTCATTCCTGTTGAGGTCACTACTGCCTTTCCCCTCCCATCTGTGACAGTAGTGCCCATGTAGACCATGTTCTTCCGATCTGCAAGAGAGACATCCTTTAGCACGTTTGATACCTTTGATGAAGGAACACTCTCTCCTGTAAGGGAAGCTTCGTCTACTCTCAAGTATGAGGATTCAGATAGTCGTCCATCCGCAGGGACGAAATCTCCTGATTTCAGAATGATAACATCTCCACAGACTACTTCCTTTGCTGGGATGTTCTTGACCCCTCTGTCTCGCAGGACAGTAGCTTCAGGCGATGCCAGTTCTCTTAATCGTTCTATAGCCTTTTCTGCCTTGTACTCCTGCGCCAGGCCCATGAAAGCATTGATGATGATAATAATTAGAATAATGTAAGTATCTGCCCTTTCTCTTAGTAATAATGAAATCAAGGCAGCAATGATCAAGATCGCTACCAGAAGACTCTTGAACTGATCTAGGAATATGGATAAGATTCCTCTCCCCTTTCTCCTTTTCAATTCATTGTACCCAAGTTCTGCTAGCCTCTTTTGAGCTTCAGCCTCTGTTAATCCATCTGTGCTGGTATTGAATTCCAGGACAACGTCTGCGATCTCTTTGCAGTGCCACATGCCATGGCAGATGTCAAGGGATTTAAAGAGCTTTGGGTTCTACCTTTCAGTGCCCCCACGTTTTTCCAGGAGTGCCAGAACTGCCAGTTCAGTCATCTTGGGAAAGAAAGGAGCATAACTCCATGAAGTAATACTTAAATAGTTGCCTTCCAAAGAAGCTACATTGAAAGAAGAGCTTACCCCCATGGATGTACTGAGAGAGCATCTTCCTCCAGGCACCAGTCTCTTAATCGCAGGTCCTCCAGGTAGTGGGAAAACCATTCTTTCTCAGCAGTTAATGTATCAGGTTTTGAGAAGGCAAAAATCTGTCATCTGTATAGCTCCCAAGAGCCAACTCAGTGTAATCAGCTCCCAGAAGAAGTTGTTCACCTGGTCTATTGAGTCCTACGGGAAGACAGGTCAATTCACAGCAGTAGAGATCGGAGATGTGACAGACCCTACAGAATTGAATATCAGTCTGACCCAGGCCATCAGAAAGGCTAAACAGCCACTTTCCTTTGTTGTGGTGGACTCACTCACCATGCTGATGGTGGGAATGGAACAGAGAAAGATCATGAAATTCACTGAAGCCCTGAGCAGGAAGCTGCAGGACCAGAATGTGAGTTTACTCCTGCTGATCACACCCACAAAGGAAACAGATGACTTTCTCACCAAAATGAAGTCCCTGGTATCTTCTGTCATTGAAATCAAGCTGGAGGAGAGAGGGACTATCAGGAGGTACATGCGCATTTTCAAGTTTCTCGAAAGAAAGCACTCTACCCAGTGGTACGCCTTCGAGATCACCAACAGCGGGATACAGTTCGCTGCTTTACCGGTACGGACTCTCCCTTCTGATGTGATCTTTCTTCCCAAAATGATGGTGCTGGAAGAGATGACTGCCCCCTATTCCGGAATGGATCATCTTCTGGAAAGAATAAGAAAGGAGAAGCTATCCTGCATTCTGGAAGCGCAATTCTCCTCCGGGCAGGGAATCATGCTCTTTTCAGAAGGAGAGAGGTTGAAATCAGTGATCATTGGAAAGGACGGTAAGAGAGCGAATGCCCCGCGACTTTTGGAAACCTCTGTAAAGACCAAGGAAGGAACACTTTTGCTGCATTCTGTTCGCGCTGAAATCATTCCACTCCTGATAGGGTATCTGGAAGATCAGGTCTTGTTCAGGAATTTGAATTCTGAACAGATCAGATTCGAGGAAATAATGGGAAATCTTTCGGAAAGCGAGTTTTCAGGATGCATGCTCATGAGAGGTGATGAAGAGCAGGGAATGATCTTCATCGATGAAGGGAAAGTAGTAGAAGCTTATTTTGAAAATGAAAACATCCTCCACTCAAAAGAAGCGCTTTCTGCCTTCGAGGATGCAGCTTCCAGGGGAAACTTTCAGATTGACATATATTTCTCTCCAAAAATGAGAAAACCGTTTGAGAAAATAGAGAAGCCAATACAGGCGGCAGAAAGAGAAGAAGAGGTATTGCTGCCTGAATTCGCACCTGTAAAGGGGTCAGTGATACAGGGAGCCTTCATCAATGCTACCTTGAAATATCTGCAGGAGGAAAATAAAGCGGAATGGAGTTCTGCAGTGTACTACCCCAGGCCATTACGGGATATTGCAGTCACCAAGGTGGAGAATGAGATCGTGCGGCTGAAAGCACTGAATGATCCATATTTGAAGCGAAGCATCTCCAGACTGAGACGAACCTACAGGGATCGGGAGTGGTATCCTGTAGATGAGTATTCAGATATCATTTATGCAGCCACCCGCATGCTGGAGTTCTCCTGGACTTATGAAAACCGCGACCAGTATGAAGAAGGATGGGGGAAGCTGAGCAAAGCCTCCTTTGAGCTGGGAAAAACTGTTCCCAGATGCATGGGAATCCAGGGAAAAAAGAATAAGAAAGAGTTATGGTTTGATCACTTTGTGAAAGAAATCGAAAAATGGAAGGATATGGGAAGCTTTTCCGAACTGGAAAGCAAAAAGGAAGGCAAGAATCTCATATTGAGATTCAAGAAAGATACAGAACTCGCTCCTCGGAGAAAAGGAATGTTATGGGGTTTGCTGGAAGAACTGGGCCTCTCCAGATTTCATATTGGCATGGATGGAGAAAACTATGTCATAACCTTTGGATGAGTGTCCAGGTCCGCCTTTCTCATCGAATTGTTACACGTGTAACATTTTTCAGTGTTTCAGATCATAGAAGATGGATTCATATGGATCTGTCTTTCTCTTACTGACAGCAGAAAAAAGATGTGAAATGATTTCCAGCATCTGAGAACTCAAACCCCGTGTTGGAACCACCTCTTATTGCCAGGATTGCTCCTCTTTTTCCGATGCTGAGATGGCCATGGCATAGTAAAATCGAGTGAAATAACCTCTGTCCTCTAATTCGTAAATGAGAGTGAATAGGTCATCCTGCTGGTTCTTGTTCAACAATGCCAATCTGACAAAGAGACATCTATCTGTGGAAAAGAAGATAGTTGTTGAAGGGAGCATTCCAAGAATATCTGCCAACTGCTTATGATATTGAGATTTGAACAAAAAATCGAGGACAAAATACTTCTTGAGACCATGAGGAAAGAAAGCTGGCTGTGTACAAGTGTACTTGGGTAAATCAGTAGCCCACTTCCGATATCTTTCGAATCCGATTCTGCACTTCTTCAGAATTGGCATGGTCTGAATTCTCATATTGTGCCTGAACATGTGGTAAAGAGTCCATTCCTCTTTTTTCCAGGGGAGCAGTGGTATCTCCTCGTATAAAGTGGACTTTCCAGTGGGTGAAGAAACTGCATTATGCATTTTTTCCATAGATCTATTCCATTCCAGAGAGGTCACCTTCGATAGACATGTCACACTCTTTTTGCCTTGGGCAATGCACTGTCTGAACCCTTTCAGCAGGGAGAAGTCCATCAACTTCTCAGAGATTAGAAGTAGATTCCAGTCTCCTGCATTCAAGCTTCTATAGACTACGTGAGGAAACCCACTGAAGCTTTTGTAGGTTGGCAAAGGATTTTCAAAGCTGCAAAACGCTGAATACTGATGGTAGTTGTGTGCTGGTTTGATGAAGATCAAGGGTCCCTTCAAAATGGAAAACTCGTACATTTCGATTGCGTACCTGGAAATTGTACTTCGGGATATCCCTGTACTCTTCGTCATCTGGTACAGTGGCATTGACGGGTTCTCGAATATTTGCTTGTAAATCCTGTAATATTTGGGCAATCTCTTCTTGACCGAAATCTGACCCATTTTTTTCACCTAAAGACTTAAATGCGAAGTTTCAGTTGTATCTCTGGATTACACTGAAAACCTGATCGTCAGAAGGTAGAACTTCAGCCTTATAAGGTTTTCGGAAGAAGAAGAAAACCTGAAAGGATCGACATAAAAGTTGATTTTGATAATTGCATATTTCGTTTTATCTCAATAGTTTTGGAGCACTACACTTGGCAAATTGATATGTGAACTCAAAAGCTGTATCAGTATGCTGTCACATCAGAATTCTTGAAATCCTCGATTTGAAAATATTCAAAGACTGATTTGTTACACGTGTAACAACATAGGGAGTTATGGAAAGCTTCCGATCGCATCATTGTTGGACTGGAACTGGAACTAAACCTTTATAAATCCAAATCAAATCCACTCAAGGTGGTATTTCATGACTGAAAAAATGACCAAAGAAGAGCTAATCAAGAAGGCTATGAAGCCCAATGAAGATGCTATGAAGCTTCATCCTTTTTACAGAGGTAAGATTGAAGTGACACCGAAAGCGTGTGTGCGTTCCTTTGACGATTTTGCCATCTGGTACACCCCCGGAGTGGCTGCTCCCTGCAAAGAAATTGCCAAAGACAAGGAATTGGTATTTAAGTATACGAACAAGTGGAATTCGGTAGCTGTCGTGACAGATGGTACGAGAGTTTTAGGCCTTGGTGATATCGGGCCTGAAGCAGGAATGCCTGTCATGGAAGGGAAGGCCATGCTCTTCAAGTATCTGGGAGGTGTGGATGCATACCCCATCTGTTTGGACACCAAGGATCCCGACGAGATCATCAAGACAGTTAAACTGATAAAGCCCTCATTTGGTGGCATCAATCTGGAGGATATTGCAAAGCCCAAGTGCTTCTACATTCTGGACACTCTCCGTGCAGACCCGGAAGTGGACATTCCTGTGTGGCATGATGACCAGCAGGGAACTGCCACGATTGTGGTTGCAGGAGCTATCAACGCGTTGAAACTGGCAGGAAAGAAGATGAAGGATGCTCTGATCGCCATGGTTGGAGCGGGAGCAGCCAACATCGCCATATCCAGAGTGTTGATTTCTGCTGGTGCTACCAAAGGTAATATCATCATGGTGGACTCCAAAGGTATTTTGAACACTCAGAGAAAGGATCTGGAACAGGACAAGAAGAACAATCCACTGAAATGGGATATGGCAGTCAATGCAAACAAAGAACAGAGATCTGGCGGCATCAAGGAAGCGTTAAAAGGTGCTGACATCTGTATTGCAGCCTCCACCCCAGGCCCTGGTACGATCAAGCCTGAAGAAGTGCGAGTCATGGGAGATAAAGCTATCATGTTTGCCACAGCCAATCCGATTCCTGAGATCTGGCCGTGGGAGGCCAAGGAGGCGGGAGCCTACATTGTGGCAACTGGCAGATCAGACTTTCCCAATCAGATCAACAACTCTCTGGGATTCCCCGGTATCTTCAGGGGGACCCTGGATGTCATGGCGAGGACTATTACTG
>CAZFAR010000121.1:0-7659 GCA_964516825.1 uncultured Thermococci archaeon | reverse complement strand
ATAAGTGGGGAAAGAAGGGAAAGGGTAAGTCCCAATTTGAGAAGTATTTAGAGAGAAAAAGAATTAAGCACCTCCTCTCAAGGAAGGGAAATCCTCAAACCAATGGGAAACTGGAAAGGTGGTTTCAAGAATACATAAAACACAGGAAGAGATTTGAAACATCAGAAGAATTTAGAAACTGGTACAATAGAAGGATTCATGGAGCTCTGAACCTCGAAATAGGAGAAACACCAGAAGAAGCCTTTATCAGAAGGCTAAGATCCGAATCCTTGTGTGGAATGTTCTGGAAAAGGATGGAGGACTGATAAAAATGGAGACTCATATAGACTGGAAAAGGGAGCGAAAAAATATTAGGACTCCACACGAGAACTGGCTGAGGACAAAATATAAAAACCATGCATGATATGCGCTTCCATGTTCGATAAAAAGTTGCTTTCAACCATTCTTGTGTTCACAGGGATTCTTCTCGTCATCTACATGCTGAGACCATTGATTCCAGCTTTCTGCTTGGCCCTGGTTCTCATCTACGTCGCAAATCCTCTGACTGATCTTCTCCAGAAGTACATCAAGAGAAGATTCTTTGCTGCTTCTGCAAGTTTTCTTCTGATGATTCTCTCTTTTCTTGTGCTGACCATCCTTCTCCTGGGAGAAGTGTTGTCCGAAGCTGCCCATCTGCCTGAGTACCTGCAGTCTCAGCAGTTCTTTGCAGACCTGAATCTGTTTCAACAGGTTTCTCCAGGTACACTCATCCAGAACCTTTTAACAGAAAATGGAGTGAAATTGCTCATCCAGATTGTCGTCCAATTGGGGAATATAGCAATCCAAGTGTTCTTTGGAGTGCTCATCTCCTTTTTCGTTGTCTGGAAAGACCTCCATCTTCCTGTGAAAGATGAGAAGCTCAGAGAAATGCTCGGCATGATTGACAGAGGGATGCACAGTGTTGTCGTGAGCCTCTTCTTGACTGCAGTGATTACAGGCCTGATCAGCATCCCGATATACTACGTTTTCGGTCTTCCTTATCCACTGCTTCTGGCTGCATTGACAGGATTTTTAGCCCTGCTGCCACTGATTGGCCCTTACCTCTTGTACATTCCTGTTGCTGGGTATCTGTTTCTTTCAGGAGAGACTTCAAAGAGTGTTATCTTTCTAGTATTATGCGTTGTCTTCATCAGTGTACTCCCCGACATTCTGGTGAGACCATTGATGGGGAAAACAAGAGAAGTGGGAGCAGTTCCCCTCTTGATCGGATTTGTCAGCGGGCTTTTAGTCTTCGGTGCGTCTGGCATTGTCCTGGGCCCCTTGATTGTGATCGCGACCATTGCTTTCTGGAGAGTGTATCTTGAGGAATGAAAGATTTGAGAGGATGATTTGTTACTTCCTCTCTACATTTTTTCTAATCTTTCCAGGATAATATTCTTTAATTTTTCCCTGTTCTCCCTGGAAACTTCGTATATTACCACATCAAAACGAGAAGATATAATATCTACCAGATCTTTCCTCACAATTAAAATTGCAGGCTCTTTCACATACTTCAATACATCTATTCTCCCTTCCACCTCCAGATACCCGATCTCATCATACACAAGGATATCACCCTCCCTCTTTAAGCTCTCTTCAATGAGTACCAAGGCTTCTGGATCGAAGTAGAACTTTCTGAATTTGAGCCCAGTACCATCTTCTGAGCACAGTATCTTTCTCTCACCCGTTTTTGCATCTTCCACGTAGTAGCCTCTGTCAAATCGTTCACTTAAAATGCCGTAGAAATCTCTTTTTGATTCATTTATCACTTTTTTGAGAAGTGTTGTCTTTCCTATCCCAATTTCGCCTGTCAAAACGATCATATAAACCACCATAATACGCATATCAAAAGGAAAAGCCACAAATAATCATAGTACGTGAATGCAGACTCCCTAAGAAATGTTCTCTTTTTATAGATACCAAAACATCTCCCTTCCATGGATAGGGTCAGTGCATCCGCTCTCTCCAGTGCAGAGAAAATCCAGGGGAAAAATGTGTATTTAACAAAATTGAAGAGAGATCTTACTCCCTCCAGGTTTACTCCACGCGCCATCTGTGCTTTCTTGATCATCATGGATTCTGAGCTGAATAAGGGAATGAGCCTGAAAGTGAGCACCATGGTCATTCCATATCGGTACGGCAGTCCTATCTTCATTAAAGCATGGGCAAACTCGTTAGGATCTTCCTTGGAGAATAAAATCCCTGAAAAGATGATGCCCAAGAATCGGAGAACAATCCTTGATGAATATTCTATCCTGTAGAGAAGATCTCCTTCAATAAATACTGCATTCAGAAAAAAGATGAAAATTGAAAATGTAACAACAAATCTATTGATTTTGAAGGTTCTTATGTACAGAACGAAAGGTACCAGAAAGAGAGCAAAGATTAAAAGGGTTTCATCGATTAAAAAGAGCAGGACGCAGTACAGAATGACAGTAACAAACTTAGTGAGGGGATTTAACTTCGTGGAGTACACCTCCTCTCAATTCAAAGATCCGGTTGCAGAAGGCTTCTGCTATAGACAGATCATGTACCACCATGATGCATGTGGCACCCCTTAATAGATCCATGATTTTCTGCACATTTTCGTAGTCCTGCCCTATGAAGGGTTCGTCGAGCAGAATGATCTCCGGGTAATAAGAGAGTACTGAAATAATGTTCAGCCTTCTCTTTTCTCCGTAACTCAATCTGAATGGATTCTTCTCTTTATACTGCAATAAATCAGCCTTTTTCAGAAGTTCGTCAATATCCGATTGAATACTAAAATTTCGCGGTGCAAATCCCGCCTCTTTGTATACTGTATTCTCAAATATCTGGTGGTTTGGATTCTGGAATATTATCCCTATCTTTTTCGCAATATCAGGAGTTTTCTCCCGTTTTATGCTTTTTCCTTTGAAGAGAATTTCTCCCGTGTACTGCAGGAAATTCATTATACAAAAAAGTAATGTAGTCTTTCCAGATCCATTGGGACCCATGATGCCCAGAATTTCCTTTTCATTGACAGTCAAATTTAGATTATCCAGAATTTTTCTCTCGTAAGAAAATGTGAGATCCCTAATTTTGAGGAGCGGTCTTCCTGGCTCATACTTATGTGTCTGGTATACGATTTCTGCTGGTTTCTCAATCCTTTTTAGGGTTCCTGAATTCATTTCATACATTCTATCTGCATACTGGTAGATGTGCTTCCATTTTTGCTCTATTACAATGGCCGATATACTTGTTTTGCTCTTTATCTTTCTGATGACCTGCATGATCTCCTTTGTAGTTTCTGTATCAAGGTTACTCGTGGGCTCATCGAAAATGAGGACATCAGGTTTCATGGCCAGAACTGAGGCTATAGCTATTTTCTGCTTTTCTCCTCCTGACAAAAGGGCAGTGTCTCGATTTCTTAAATTTCGTCCTGATACAATGCTCAAAGCCCAATCAATTCTATTTTCTATCTCCTTCTTATCCAGACAGAGATTCTCCAGCCCAAAGGCTATCTCATCCTCCACATGCATGGTGCAGAGCTGCGATTCTGGATCTTGCTGGACAACTCCTACCTTCTGGGCCAGTTCAAACAGATCGAAGTCCTCAATATTCTTCCCACAAACTCGAATTTCCCCTGTGTGCTCACCAGAGTTCTTGAGAAATCCTGCAATGCTCAAAGCTAGAGTAGATTTCCCGCTCCCGCTCTTCCCCGTTATCACTACTAACTCATTGCCAATGGTCGCTGTAATACTCTTTAGGACCCATTCTCTGTTATATCTGAAGCTGTAGTTCCCAATTTCTATCATAGTATCATGATTTCTATAACATCTCTCACCCAGAAACTGCCATCGTATCCCCTGGCTATCAGTCGCCTCTCTTTCGTGATTATGAGTTCTTTAAGTGCGTGAAGATCAAAATCTGCTGAATACCCATCTTTTCCCACTATTCTTATAATACTCCCTCGTGGCCGAGCCTTTTCCAGAATGACACTGAGAGGAATCCCTGTATACTCAGTCTCTGGCTCGTATTTATACTGTCCTATCATTTCTGCTGTCACTGCAATTTCATACTCTGCAAAATCCTCGTAGAAAAAGGAGAAAGGGTTCTCTACATTTCCTGTCACTGAGATTTTCTCACTGGTTCTATAAACAAAAGAGTAGTAGTAGGCCCCTCCAACGAGTAATATGCCGCATACAACGAGCGTCGATACCTTTTTCATGCTGTATTCCTGTTCCTTTCCCTCTAACACGTTCAAAACATTTAACGCAAATATGCCGGCAAAGGCTACACCAGAAACAAATGCAAATGCTGCTATCAACAGGAAAAACTGAATCGCACTGTAAGGAGCAAAGAACAACTGAAATACAGCCACATTTGCTGTAGTTGAAATACCTCCTGCTACAGCAAACGTGTATACATTTCTCTTTCTTGCTATGAGAAATATGAGATCAGCAATGAACCCTTGGACACTGCTCAACAGGATGACGAATATGCCCAATTTTCCTCCCGTAAAAAGCTCTGCTAGCCCTTTCAGTACGCCAATCATGGTACACGTTCCTCCTTTTCTTACTAGTCCAAAGCCCAGAATGATCCAGAAGATGTGGAGGCCGGCAAGAAACTGTCCTGCCCCAAAAGGAACACCCAGAAATCTGTTTACTAGATTGCCCAGGTATCCTATATACGTGGAGCTTACCCCACCCAATGCGGAGAGTATGGCAATTCTTACCAGATCATTTGTCTTAAAGTAGTAGTTCATGCAGTCACCACTGTGTAGGTTATGCTATCTCCCACGTTCACTATTACGAAATGGAAGTAGCCCTGTCTTGAAAGAGGTGCTCCTGCTCCTCCAGATATGATGAGTGTGGTATCCCCAATTTTCTCTTCATAGAACGCGTGTATGTGAGAGCAGAAAACGTAATCCACCTTGTACTTCTGTACAATCTCCATGAATTTCCCTGGGTAAATAATGGAATATGTCCCTTCAGGATCAAACGGTGGCATATGGAAAAAGACGAAGGTGTATTCAAATCCTTTCTGAAGCTGCTTTTCTAGAAAGTGAAGCTGTTTTTCATCCAGTATTCTTCGTGAATTGTCGAGGATCACAAACAATGAATTTTTGTAGGTGAATGCATAGACGCGTTCTCCCAGGTACTCCTCATAATAGGGAGAATCATCGTGGTTTCCACATACGTAAAACAATGGAGATTTCAAAGCAGATACAATATTAAGAAACTCTTCAAAGTTCTCTGGAGTTCCTTCTACCACGAAGTCTCCTCCTCCAATGACGAACAATGGATCCTTCTCATTTATCATCTCGATTATTCTAATGAAGATTTCAGGCTGCTCTTTTCCTTTCTCGGGTCTATTGTCACCAAAGAACACGAAAGTGAAGGGATATGTATCTTTTCCCAGGAGCTCTTCTCCCTCGTATACAGGAAATTCAGAGTAACTTATTCTGGATGCGAAATGATTATAGTATGTGATGCAGCAACCTACCACTAGAACTCCTATGATTACAGCGAAAACATATCGTTTCTTCATCGATATGTTCATGCGGATATAACGTTTATAAAGATTTTGGATAGTTGGGGGACATTATGGATGTTAGTGTGACAACATATCTATAGAGGTGATGGAAAAAAGAAGTTGAGGTAATTATCAAGAATTTCCAATTTGCCAAAGCCAATCAGGGCACCTATTTCGGTTTCTCTTTTTTCAGAGAATCACTTTGGTCTGTGTTCAGCCGTACCTGTGCTATTCTTGCCAACACCAGGTTTTATGCTATAGCAGTCAATATGACTCCAAGATCACATGATGATAAGCGATATGTCCACGCAAGCATAACGTTTATAAAGGCGACCAGAAAGATAACACCATGAAAAGAGCAGGTCTACTCATCTTGTTAGTTTTTGCAGCAGCATGCATTGGACAGAAAGAACCTGAATCTGGAAAAGAATACACAATAGAAGTCAGAGGGCTAGCAACTGGTATAATAACACTCGATGATCTCAAAGAGAATGCCACAGAATTTACAGCTGTTCTAGTGAAGTCCACAGGTACAGAAATAGAAAATACATGGAAGGGAAGACGCTTAATCGATTTACTATCCGTGTACGACGTTGAGCCAGAGTACATCACCTTCGTGGCTGAAGATGGATACATGATTACCCTCGAAATGAAAGATTTACAGAATGCATACTTATGCTACGAAATGGATGGTGAAGAACTCACTTTAGAGACTGGAGGGCCAATAAGATTAGTAATTACTGATCAGCCTGGGAAATTGTGGATGTCCTACCTCAAAGAGATAAGACTGATAGGAAAGGAAAATGCACTGATCATCCACGGAAAAACAAAGGTCACAATAGCCCTCACTCGGGAGGACCTTCTCCGATTCGAAAAGATGAGTGTGGAGGCAGAGTACAAGGGCGAAATAAAGACCTTTGAAGGTGTTCCTCTCCGTGTATTGTTGAACCAGGCACGATACGAAGATGATGCAGTGACGATACGATTCATCGCAAGGGATGGCTATGTCATAGAACTGGACTTCGATGAAGTTTACGCACGTGAGGATATATTGGTTACAGAGGATTTTGACCTGATCATGCCGGGTTATGAATCAGAATATTGGGTAAAAGATCTGGCGGAGATAGAAATTCTATGAAAAAGCTGGCTCTATCTCTCATTCTTATGATTCTTGGATGCATTGGTCAGAAAGAGTGGACATTCTATGCAATCAGTGATGAGGTTCATGAGTATACTCTGCAGGATCTGGAATCTTTTGGCACTGAAACCATGTACGAGACAGTTATAAAGAAAGAAATTGAGGAAGTGGAATGGGAAGGTGTTGCAGTAAGAGAATTCGGTACCGGGGACATTATCAACTTCATTTCTGAGGATGGGTACATGGTTAGCATTCCCTATGATGTTGATGTCATTCTGGCATACAGGAAAGAGGGTAATCCGATAAATAAAGAAGAGGGTGGGCCTTTGAAGATTGCTGTTGATCCCTCGTATGGATGCAAGTGCAACTGGTTGAAGTACGTGAGAATTGTGGAGTTTGTTAACAAAGAGAATGCGTTGTCTGTTTACGGTGAAGTGGTCAACTTGCTCACATTCTCGCCGCGGGATTTGAACCTGTATTACGGGTTAGATTCTGTGGTGAACAATACCTATTCAGAGGCACCATTGATGTTTTTTCTGGACAAGGCTTTATGCAAGCAGAATGCTACAACAATCGTATTCATTACAGAGGAGGGACGGCATTCTTATTCTCTGGAGGAAATAAGGGAGAAGAATTTGATTTTGACGTACAATAATGGATTCTATATTTACGCATTGGGGATAAGAAATTTGAAAGGAATCAAAATTGAGTAGCGATCAAATCCAGGGTTCTTTCAACGAATTGAGGCTGAATTTTCGTTTTCAGAATGCATTATATTGCCTTGACAAGGGAGAAACCGGGATGTTACACGTGTAACATTGTGAAAAATGCATGAAAACTCGATTTCCAATATCTTCTTCTTGTGCGCAAAAATTTTATGAAGTCTCACCCGAAAGGACTGAGAAATCGTAAGTAGAATCAAAAGGGACAGTATCTGGTCTCCCAGTTACTCACTTCAAACAGTCTTTCGATTCTTCATAGTTGTGTGCAAAAATTTTATGAATCTT
>CAZFAR010000120.1:0-7687 GCA_964516825.1 uncultured Thermococci archaeon | reverse complement strand
TCAGGAAAGTCATACTAGAGAAGAAGGATCCAGAATCAGTGAAAAAGGAGGTCGCAGAGTTCAGAAAGGACTATCAGAAGGTCCTTTACAGCTTTGATCAGGAAGACTGATAGAATTAAGAGAATCAGGAGGAGATGCAGTGAGAACTGATGAGGAGATTTCAGAACATATTGAAATGATGAAAAAGCGGGAGATTCCCACATGGGTCATCAGGGATAAGTTAAACTATGAGGCCATTGAGGACGACCTTCTGGATTTTGTCACGTGGCTTCTGGAGATCGGATAATCAAGCTTTAGTTTACCTTTGTCTATACGTTTGCCTTGAGCTCAAGCTCTTCTCTGGGCTGGAATTCTCCACATTTTCTGATGCATAAACGGACCTGATCCACTCGGGAAGGCTTCCTGCAGTAGAAGACGGGGCCATTGTGTCGATTGCCTCTCTTTTCTGCAAAGAGACAGCCAAAATCGATCCTGCCAAAATCATCTTCCAGCCGATGAGATTCCTCTTCTTCTGTGCTCACTTCCACCAGAATGACATCTTCCAGGGCACGAATGCGATGCTTCGTTCCTGGTCCAAACCGTAATGTTTTTCCTGCCTCGAAGATGTACTCAACATCATCAATAATGCAGTGAATCTTCCCTTTGAGCAAAAAGAGGGTTTCCAGCTTCTCTTCATGGTAATGGTAGGACAGCTGCTGATCTCTTTGGATCTCCAGAATCTTTCCTATGTAGAAATTCTCTTCAGCGAACGTGATCTCCTTTCCCCAGGGTTTTTCCAGGACACGCTGCATAGATATTTCATCATGATAAAATATATAAAGGTTTCTGCAGACACTTGTCTCACTGTATTCCAGGCACTAGCTAATCTCTACTTTTCAGCATCAGAGAACCTTGCAGTCTATCACTACTATTCGTGTGGGGAATTATTGGACAACTCCCAACTGCACGAAAAGTATTTAAAAGGGAGAATAGTGGGAAACTGATAATTGCAGAAAGGGATCATCATGACTGCTATTCATGTAACTGATTTGGTAAAGCATTACGGAAGGATTGAAGCACTGCGAGGCATATCCTTCACTGTCAAAGAAGGGGAAATCTTTGGATTGATCGGTCCAAATGGAGCAGGAAAAACCACTGCTTTGAGGATCGTGTCCACCCTCCTCGAGATCACCTCAGGTACTGTAGAGGTTTTTGGATACAATGTGAAGAAAGACCCTGATGAAGTCAGAGAAAAGATCAGTTATCTGCCAGAAGAGGCTGGAGCATACAAGAACCTCTCAGGAAAGGAGTACCTGAATTTCATGGCCCAGTTCTACGCAGATGGCAAGGACGTCAGGGAAATGGTGGAAAAAGGTATTTCCATGTCCGGGCTAGAAGAGAGGATCACGGACAAGGTAGGTACCTACAGCAAAGGAATGACCAGGAAGTTGCTTGTAGCCCGCGCACTGATGATGGAGCCCCCCTTGGCCATACTGGACGAGCCCACCAGTGGACTGGATGTCATAAACTCACAGGAAGTGAGAAAAATAATCAAAGAATTTGCCCGAAGAGGATCCACTGTACTACTCTCCTCCCACAACATGCTGGAGGTCGAGTTCCTCTCTGATCGCGTTGCTCTAATTGGCGAAGGATTGATCCTCGACTCAGGCTCACCCACCGAGCTAAAGGAGAGGTACAGTGCACAGAACCTGGAAGAGGTCTTCCTGGAGGCGGTCGCTCATGAATAAATTCATGACAATCCTCATCAAAGAAATGAAAGATCTTTTGCGAGACCCGAAAATCCTCATTGGCATGATAGTGGTACCCCTGGCCATGTTTCCTGCTATGGGGCTCATGTTCAAGACAGGGATACAATCTGCAGAAAGTAAAATACAGGTGGGAATCATCGACCTTGACAAAGAAGAGTTCTCACAAGCATTTGCAGCTACCCTTGAAAATGATCCCGGTGTGGAATTGTTCTCTCTAACTTCCGAGAATGTGGACGAAGCAATCGAAGAGGCTGAACTGGCAGACGTGAAAGTATTAATGGTCATACCATCAGGGTTCACCAAGAACATCGAGGATGCACAAGGAGCAGAAATCGAAGTGTACGCTTTGTTGAAGGGAATCGGCATAAGTGAAACGATCTCGGTAGCCAGGGTTGATGAAATCATTGGGAGAATCAACAGACAGTTATCAGAAACTACTATCGAGAAAAGGATTCCTGGCGTTGATCCAGCACATGTTCTGGATCCCATGCAGACCAGAGGATTCACCGTCATAAAGGGAAAGATAGTCACTGTTCCCCCTGCCCTGATCGCGAGCCTGATCAGCAGCCAGTCCTTCATCGTTCCCATAATACTCATGGTGATGATCCTGTTCGTAGCCCAGATGGCAGCTACTTCAATGGCTACAGAAAAGGAGAATAAGACGCTGGAAACGTTACTGACACTACCGGTGAGCAGAATGGCGATTCTGGCAGGAAAAATGGGGGGAACTGCAGTCGTATCAGTCATAGCTGCTGTGGCCTACATGATTGGATTCAGCTACTACATGGGATCCTTCCAGTTTGGGCCTACAGTTCAGATATCGTTGGCAGACATTGGATTGGCCTTTACCCCCTTTGGGCTTGGGCTAATGGCAATCAGCATTTTCATGGCAGTCCTAGCAGCACTGTCACTGGCCATGATTCTGGCAGTATTCACCCAGGATGTGAGGAGTGCTCAGAGTCTGGTATCCTTTACCATATTGCCCTTGGTGTTTCCTGCAATGATTCTGGTGTTTGCAGATTTGAATTCACTGCCTACTGCGTTCAAGTACGTGCTTCTGGCATTGCCCTTTTCTCATCCCACTATTGCAGCAAAGGCGGTTATATTTGGAGACTATGCCATTGTTCTGGGTGGTATCGCCTATTTAGCAGTGTTCACGCTAGGCGTCCTCTATATAGCAGCGCGTATGTTCTCAACCGAAAGAGTAGTCACAGCAAAGATCACCTTTGGACGGAAACGTGCAAAATAAATCTCTTTCTTTCATTTTTTTGGAATTGAATCTTGAAACTTGACTATTTCTTCCGCTGTTACACGTGTAACACTGCTACAGCATAGAAGGTCATGTATGAACCAGCCCTTTAGTACAGTAACCTATTTAAGCTGATACCATTATACGATTCTATGTTTGAGATGGAAACCCTCCCTGATTATTCGCGATTTCAATTAAAAATGAATCCTTTTACCCAGTTATCAAGTGAGGGCATTGAGAATGTTGAAGAGTTACACGTTTCGCAGAATGTGGATTCCCGAATTGCTGAAGCAATTGCCAATGTCATGGAGGGTGCTTCCATTGCCATCAGTTTGATTGGAGACCTGGGGACAGGGAAGACGCAGCGGTTGAAAGGGATAAGGAATATTGTAAGAAGTGCAGGAGGGCTTGCACTCTATGTAAAGGTGGATAGTTCTGATATAATCCGGACTACCCTGGATATTTTTGGAGATTTTGGACCTGTTGAATCTGCAGGATTTTTCGATTCTCTCAGAAGAAGCATGGGCCGAAGAAAGGATACATATGTACTCACCAGAGAGAACTATGATTCCTCAGAACTGGGAGAGACTCTCAAGGGAAGTATAGGAATGTATCCATTATCATGTCTCCTTCTTGATGAAATGGAGAACATCATGCTAGCATCAGAAAAGGATTTAATCCTCTTTTTTGAAATGCTGAGACAGTTCATCAGTGCCATGCCTCCAGGATGCTTGTTCATTGTTGCCTCAACACCTGAAGGGTTCAACAGCATGCAGAGATTATTTCCTGCCTTTGTAGTCAGATTCCACTACCAATTACGTTCTGAAGGTCTCTCAGATGAGGAAGCAGTAGAATTGACCAGAAAGAGGCTGGAAAAGGAGAGGAAAGAGGGAAAAGAACCCTTGAATCCGATTTATCCCTTTGATGAGAGCGCAGTTCACCTTGCCAATGATATGGCGAGGGGGAATCCCCGCATTCTCTTGCGTGTGTTGCAGATCGTTCTGAGTTCAGCAGCCTGCGACGCGCTTGTAGACCTGATCGATGACCGGTACCTGAGTTCAGTGATCAGAACGCCCGCTACTATAGATGAATACATTGCGCGCGTGCCCAAGGATCTGAGAGATGTCATAACATTGATAACGAGACAGTATGATGGGGGGCCGGTCTCTTACATACAGCTGTCCAAAGATACTAAGGGCTCACCTACCCAGGTGTACATGAAACTGGAAGAACTGGTCTCTATGGGGCTCCTCGAGGAGAGAAAAGGGAAATACCAGGTTGCTGAGAGGGTTAAAATGCTGCTTGAGGAAGAACAGGCAGTGAGAAAGGGAAAGTCATAGTCATTGAAAGACTGACTCAACAGTTTAGATTGCTGCATTTAGGATCATTATAGCATTCATTTTGCAGGCCCAACAATTCTAACAGCCCCTCTCTCAGGCTGTAGAGTGCCTTCTCCACAAAAAGATCAGGATGAGAACTGCGCCTCCAGGAATGAGGAGAATTTCCCAGGGAAAGCTTTCAGATTTCACTCTGACTGTTCTCTGGCTTTTCTCCAGTCTGAAATCTACGAATGTGTTCTGACCTTCGATTACGATCACCTGTTTTTTCACAGGTTCAAATCCCACTGCATCGACAGCGAAAAAATATGTTCCCGGTTCCAATGTGAGAGTTTCTGTTTCCTTGACAGAAATCTGGAGTATCTCCTTCCCTTCAAATGTTATTACCAGTCGCGAGATAGCAGGTTCACCAGACTGATAAACCTGTATTGTTACAGTACCTGTAGCCTTTTCCAGGATAAAATCCAGTTGATACTGTTCATCTCTTCCCAGAGAAACAATGGACACATCCTCAGTTATTGTGATATACCCTTCTTTTTCTATTATAATGATATAGTCACCATAGGGTACATTCCTGAAGATAATTGTTCCTTTGCTATCTGTTTTCCCTTCAAAGATAGTACCTGATTTCAATGTGACAGAAACATCTACTAGGGGTCTGCCCTTGCTGTCTCTCACAGTTATTCCCACATCAGTGGTGATTCCCTTCGTATTTATCACCAGAACCTGTTCCTTTCCTGGTTCTAAATAGAATCTCTGGGTCTCATAGTCAGACACAATGACGTACACTCTTCGATCCACTGATAGTTCAAAGGAGAAGCGGCCCTCCCCATCAGTCAGAACAGAGGGCAGCGACTCATCTGTGAGAGCATCGTAGACACGGATCACCACAAATGGTGCAGGGTTATCTGAGCTGTCAAAGTAGACAATACCGGATATGGTCGTCTTGATGTCTGAATACAGTACGTACGTGAGTTCCATGTCCTGAACAACGGCAAAAGCATCAGCAATGGTCAGATATCCCTCTTTCTTGATCTCTAGTGCACATCCGCCGTAAGGAGTATTGGATAGATCGGGAATGTCTTTGAAAGTAGCATTGCCTTCTGCATCGGTTACTTCCTTTCTGGCGCAAAAGTAGATTTCTGCTCCTTTTACAGGGTTCTCATTGGAATCTACGATGTGGAATACAACAGTACTCCCTGGAAATACAAGGAGCATCCAGAGAATCAGGGGGATGAGACATCTCATGCTTTTTATTCTCCTTGATCTTTAAATAGGTTTCAATCCAACAATCATGAGGCTCATCCAGGGCTTTTTGCAGTACGACGCAGTTTTCTTGAGCATGCTACTATAACAAATCCTGCCAGTAACAGTAATACACTCGTACCAGCTTCTTGTTTTTCAGTTTCTCCCTCTTCCTGCTGTTCTTGAGCAGTCCCTTCCATTTTCTTGTTGCACTGCTCAATATAATGCTCAGCTTCTGAAGATTTCTGTACATATCCGATCTTATCGAATATATTTTTTGCAGATTCAAACTTTGATTTTGCCTTTTCGAAAGAATTCAATTTGAAAAGCTCCACTCCCTCATTGAAGAAATCATGAGCTGTGAGCAGTTCTGGCTGCTGAACTGACGCTCCCTTAAAAGTAGAAGCAAATCGAGCAGTCATTTCCAAATACGCAAATCCATAGTTCACACTAGGTTCAATATGGGTGTTCTCCCACCATTCATTGAAACTCGTTATTAAAAGCCAGTCTGGAGAACTGTTGAAAGCAGCTTCAAACATTTCCTCGTAGTACTCCCCCTCGTTTCTCGGCTGGTACAATCCAACTCTCCCAGGTATTTTCCGGTCATCATATCCTGGACATACTGTTGCAGCCCATATGTAAGGTTCTCCCTCATTGAGGTATCCATAGGTTCTGCATATTAATGAAAGCCTCTCAAACAGTAGAGGTACATCATCGATTCCCACAAGAGCATATTTATGAAGGCCATCAAATATATTCAGGTACTCAGGAATTCCTGTCTCTGCAATGTACACACCGTAGTATCCTTCCTGTTCTACAGATGATACAATATCTTCCCAGACAGATGGTTCATGGGATTCTGCTGCCCACACAAAAATGACTGGGTTCCCTTCGATTCTAAAGAATCTCTCATCATCTCCATAGGTGAAGAAGAAGTCTCGCAACATCTTCTTTAACTCTATTTCGCTTCTCGGTCCATTGTCTCCCAGTGATTCAAAGATTATGGAGATCTTAAAATCGTATTGTTCTGCAACATCCAAGATACTCTGTAGATTCTCATCAGTGTAACTATCTTTACCCCACCACGACACGATGAACCCGTCTATCCCAGCTGCCATAGCCTGATTTATGTGTAACTGTATGATTTCAGGATCAGAAGAATTGTGCGGAAATAAAGTTGTATCAGTCAGTATATCACTTGTGTTCCATTGCTCCTTGTAGTACCAGGGATAGTAGAAAGCCCACACCAATTTTGGAACAGGGCTCTTGAGAGAATCCAGTCCTCCTTTTGCGAATTCGTTCTTCTCAACCCTGAATTCTACGAGATTCTCCGGGTCATTGACAACATCTAACACTGTTATAGTCTTTGCCAGAAAGAGCTCTTCAGTATTGTAGTTGTACACATCTACAGTCGCATATTCCATGTCTCCTTTTCGTATCTCAAAAACAATATCTGAGTCTCCTTTCAGGTACAGAATAGCCTTAGCCTCTATTCTGACCAATGTGTTGTCATACTGTTTCTTTGTCATGCTGATGAGGTTCTCATGTGTATCACACCTGCACATTAGATCAGGTGCATCTTCTCCTTCAGTGATGTTGTGAGTCATGGCAACAATTCGGGCTCCACTTACAATCTGGAGGATCATCCAATCAGATTGCGAAGTGATCACGATCAGTACTCTGAAGCATGATGTTGTTTCTGGGTCTATTGTTTCTGTATCCGCCTCGTCTGCATAACTCTCTACGGGTATCTGCAGAAATGCATTAGCCATGAGCAGGCAGAGGATTGACAATCCCAACCATTTACTCTTCATAGTGCTATCTCTTGTAATGAACTATAAGAATACTTTGGTATCTCCATGGTGCGACTTTCGAGAATACTGTAAGAAAGTTCTCAAGTATTTTCATCACATACGTGAAGAGGGTGTTGGCTTTCATTTAAACTCAACCTAATGGGGCTGTCCCAGAATTCATCATTCTCTTCGAAAGACGGTAGCTAGAAAATTTCTCATATGGGTTCTAATAAGTTTTTATATAGATTTTCTAATAGAAATAGAAATGTATTATGAAATGTATGCGAAATGGATGAAGACATTAGAAGATCACTG
>CAZFAR010000119.1:0-7743 GCA_964516825.1 uncultured Thermococci archaeon | reverse complement strand
CTTTGGTGTGTCCCGCTCTGTGCTAACCAGAACACATCAGGAGATTTCAACAACTTTTCTTGGGATTCTCTTCTTCTTGACGACGGCTAAGAGAACAAATTCACAGAAAGTGTTACACGTGTAACATTGGATTTCTTGGAGATGCTGTCATGAAATAAGCATTTGTGTACATTCAGCAAGTGTAGAAACCCCTCAATGATATTCTACTTGAATATTCGAAATTCTTTCTCAAGTATGCTCAATTCTTTTTCTGATAGTGTCTTGGGGCTTATGGGCACTAACAACCGAGAACTGGCAATTGTGATGTAATCGTTCAAGGAATGCAAAGCCTTTATGACTTTTTCAAAGTTGTTCTGGATAATCAAGTACTCGATCCCCTCAAGGAGTATGACAGAATTTGTGGCCCTCTTCAGGAACTCATGGAGAAGATGGGTGATCTTGGCCAGATCCTTGGGATCTACAGAATCTTCTGTTTCAATGGTTGACAACCACAGAATGGGAGTTTTCTTCAATCCATACTTTCTTTTCACTCTCTTGGGATGTATCCTGCAAATGGAAAATCCCTGCATCCCGTGGGTGACAGCATCTATGAAGATATCGAAAGCTTCTGCAGGCTGGTGACTCTCAATCAGATAACTCTCACCAGGTTCTATGTGGTACTTCATCTCTGAACTCAACGTATTCTCGACTGCAGGGGAGATCAGAAAACGCGTGCTCTCCACGTAGTGGGCAGCCTGATTCGCAAAGAGGAGCAAATCCTCCAGCTCTTCGTCATTGATAGAATTTCCTGACTTTCTATTGTAGACAGATATGGCTCCCAGGACTTCATGCTGAGAGATGATTGGGACCCATGCAAAGGACTCTAGAACAGGTTCTATCTGTTTCTTCACTCTCCCATCTCTAGATGCTTCCCTTATGTTTATGGGACTCTTCTCGGTTACGCACTGGCTGGCAATGTATGAGAGATCATCTAGAGGAATGTCCTCCTTCTTCTCATCCCCAATGACAGCAATATTCTCCAGAACTTTCCGGGTTTCATTGATGAGGAAGAGTTCTGCACTCTCAAATCCAAGCCCCCGGGTAATGCCCTCCACAATGATTCTCATGCCCTTGTCCCAGCTCGTCGTTTCCCTTAGTCTGTAACTAGTTTCAAGAAGTGCTTCTCTCTTGCGGGTTTTCTCTTCCACTTTTGATTCCAGAAGTTCTGTGTACTGTCTGATCTCTTCATACAGTCGGGCATTCTCAATAGCAATGGCAGCCTGTGTGGCAAAAAGCTCTACCGGTGCCAGACTCTCTGCAGTGGGAGCTCTACCATCTACAGGATCATCCACAGAGATGAGCCCAATTACCTTCTTCTGCTCTCCCAAGAGGGGAATGAACAGAAAATCATCAGGATGCCAGCTTTTCATCTGTTCTGGTTTCAGCTTGCTCTCCACTCCCATTTCTCCCCAGGGCACCTGGTTATGAGGGATGTAGTACGAGTTTCCTAACTTGAATTTGTCCTGAAGAATGCTCTTCCTCTGCTCTGGTGAAAGATGACGCTGTATTGCACTGACCTCCTCTTCTCTTGTGAGTCCTGCAAATGCCAGACGAGTGCTCTCAAAATTCTCATCCAGAAGAGAGATGATCAATCTCCCAAAGCCGCAGTGCTCGCAGATAGCGTGGGCAACAGTATCGAGGATTTCTTTTAGGTTTTTTCTCTGCAGGATATCGTTTGCAATCAGCGCCAGTTGAGTCCTCTGTTTTTCTATTCTGATTTCATCTGTGATGTCTTGTGCAATTCCCTGAATTGCATAGGGTTTTCCCTCCCGGTATATTAAGGAGCCTTCCACTTCTACCCATACATATTCACCATTCTTTCGTTTCAAACGATATCTGGCAGGTTCTTTCTGGAACCCAGTATTTCTGATCTCTTCAATACTTTTGAGAGCTGTAGGCACTTGACTTTTCTCAAGCACTGAAAAGAATCTGAGGGAGGGAATTTCCTCTCTAGTACGTCCCAGAAGTGTCAAAGCAGCCTCGTTGGCATCTAAGAATCTGCCTTCAAAATCATGAACAAGAACACAGTAAATTCCACGGTCAAAGAGCGCTCTATACCTTATTTCACTCTCCCTCAGTGCCTCTTCTATTAACTTGCGTTCAGTGATATCCTCAATGATGCCATCATAGTACTTTATTTCTCCTTTTTCATCCTTCACTGCCACAGCAGACACTGATCCAACAAAGGGGGTTCCATCCTTTTTCTTCAATTGCAGTTCCTCATTTCTCACAAACCCCTCGCTCTCCATTTTCTCATTAAATCTTTTTCTGTCTTCAGGATTCTGATACAAATCAGCAACGTCTTTTCTGAGGAAGTCCTCCTTGCTTTCATAACCAAACATTTCGACAATTGCAGGATTCGCCTCGATGAACTTTCCCTTGGGGCCTGTAGTATTTCTGTATACTCCAACATTCACATTTTCTGTCAGTGTTCTGTACTTCTCCTCATTCTCCCGCAGTGCTTTTTCAATTTCTTTACGCTTTGTCATGTCCCTTACAGTGGAGACCAGAGCCTTCACTTTTCCAGTGCCGTCCTCGATGGCAGAGAAATTCAATTCCCCAATGAAGTATGATCCGTCTTTTCTCAAGAAGGTATGCTCTACATTTCTTACAGCTCTTCTCTCCAGAGCTTTCTTTAGATCTTCTGCAGCACCTTTGTGGTCTTCTGGAGCAATGAGTTCAAGCAAGTTTCTTCCCAGCAGCTCTTCAGCCTTCCTGAAGGCTAAGAGATCAGCCATCTGCTGTGAAACGTGAGTGATGCACCCCTCAGTATCAGTCACTGTTGCCGCTTCTGAGGAGATCTTCACCAGTGTGCGGTACATGTCCTCCAATTCATCAAAATTCTCTGGAGGAGCTTTGTCCATTTCTTCGGCATGCTGGCGCATGTACACCTCCTCTTTTTGCCTGTTCTGTTTGAACATGTTCTGTGCCCAGGTCCAAGCACTGTCCACTCAAGACGTCTGCCATAATAAAGAATTGTGAGGCCTCTTTAAAAAGGTTTAGCCACATGGCACAAGTGTTTCCAGTCAACTGCAGAATGCTCATGGATTATTACTTTCTGCAATTATCTTTACGACTCTTCTGCAGGATAAAATCCAGAGTAAGTATTCCGAGAGATATTCACTAGCAGGAGAACTGTCAGTGCTTCTACAACTTCCTGCTCAAGCATTGAACATCAACCCTTATAAAGGGGCAAGAAATACGAGATTCGTGGAACGAGTCGCTACTGGAATTCCTGGTCTCGATGAGGTCATTGGAGGTGGTTATCCCAAAGGAACCAATGTATTGATCTGTGGTGCCTCGGGTACTGGAAAAACTATATTCTGCACCCAATTTCTGGTAGCAGGGATTGTAGAACGAAATGAACCGGGAATTTTCATCACAGTGGAGGAAAGAACATCTGATCTCCGTGAAGAAATGCTTTCTCTGGGCTGGGATCTGACAAAATACGAGAAAAATGGGGATCTCATCATCATAGATGCTGCATCTTCTCGAATAAGCCTTCCCAGCAGTGAGGATTTCAGAATGCCCGGGGGATTTGACATGGATGCTTTGGTCCTGGAGGTTCACAGAGCATCTACGAGAACCAATGCCAAGAGGCTGGTTTTGGATTCCATTCCCGCACTAGAGTTAAAGATCGATGGCCCCTCAGAATTTCGCAAAGCGCTTTTCAGATTGAGCTCTCTCCTCCTAGAGATTGGTCTCACCTCATTAATGACGACAGAAAGTATTGAACCGTATCTGATCTCTCGATACGGTATTGAAGAATTTGTAACCAGAGGAGTGATTATCCTATCTCTGAAAGAAGAAGCTTCAGATCTGAGAAGATTCCTAAGAGTGAGGAAAATGAGAGGAACACAACATTCTTTGAGCAATATCCCCTTCGAGATAACAAAGAATGGCATTGTCCTGTACATAGCAAAGTAGTCAATACTTGATTTTGTAGTCAATCTGCACTCAGTCCATTTTTCAGGAGATCCTACTCCCATAAAAGAGGAGCATTTTAGTTCTGGATTGGCAATCGCTCTCACGATCCTTAGAATCTGCTTTCAATCCGATTTCTAAAGAGATATCTTTCGTAACTGATTTCAGAGGATTGTCCAAGGAGTATGTATATGGCTTAGTATCTTTCAATGCTTGATCTGCAATATGCGGTCCATGGTAATTTCATATGTTACACGTGTAACATTTTTTGCTGGATCTTTTATCTCTTTGTTGCATCGACTAGACCATCAAAAACAATACAATTCAAGATCCCTCCCACCAGACAGGACCTGACTTATCCTGTCTCGTGGAAGAGATCCTCTTCCCTAACAATCTACCATGTTTGCCAGCTCGTCCAGGAGTTCCAGGACTTTTCGTCCCCGCTCTGTCGGCTCATACCATTCCTTGCGAGTATCTTCTCTCACCAGGTGATGCTGGATCAGATTGTAGTCCAACAACTCCTTAATCCGCGTATTCAAGGTATGGGTATTGACGAACTCTTGGAGTTCTTTATATCGTGCCTTCTCCTCCATCTCTAGAAATTGCAGAATCTTTCTCGTGGCTTTGGAGCCAAGCATCTTGATGAAGTGTTCTTGTTGTTCCATGTTCTATCTCCTCTCTATCTTGTACTGTGAAAGTGTTCACATTCAATAGAAAATAGATGCGACCATATAAGACAATTGTCCGAGAGCACTGGAAAAGTATTCACCCTTGCTGACTCATGCAGAGTGCAAATGATGAAACAGAAATCTTTTTCTTGTATCTTCTCTTAACCAATTCAACTCTATTTTTCAGTTTTGGGATAATCAATTCATGCAGAAGCTGAAATACTCACATCTTCTTTGAGAGCTTTCCATTGACTCAAATCATCTCCTAGAACATTCCTCAAAAATTTCCCTGTATGAGTATCAGTCTGAGCAATCAGTTCAGGTGTTCCCTCAGCTATAATGTATCCTCCTTCTTCTCCTCCTTCAGGTCCCAGGTCAATTATGTAGTCAGCAGTCTTTATCACATCCAGATTGTGCTCGATCACGACTACAGTGTTCCCTCTTCTTACCAGTCTGTTTAAAACTGTCAGCAACTTCTTGATATCATCGAAATGAAGTCCTGTAGTGGGTTCGTCCAGAATGTAAAGGGTATGTCCTGTACCCTTCTTGGAGAGTTCCTTCGATAGCTTTATTCGCTGCGCTTCCCCCCCAGATAGCGTCGTGGCAGGCTGCCCCAGTTTGATATATCCCATGCCTACATCGTACAGTGTCTTCAGCTTCCTTCTGACAGCAGGAATATTCTCAAAGAAAGAGGAAGCTTCCTCCACACTCATCTCCAATACGTCTGCAACGTTCTTTCCCTTGTACCAGATACTCAGTGTATCTTTGTTGAACCTTCTTCCCTTGCACACTTCGCAGGGAACGTACACATCTGGGAGAAAATGCATCTCGATCTTGACAAGGCCATGACCCTGGCAGGCTTCACATCTGCCTCCCTTCACATTGAAGGAGAATCTCCCTGGTCTATACCCTCTTTTTTTGGATTCAGGAAGCTGGGAGAAAAGCTCCCGAATAGGCGCAAACGCATTGGTGTACGTGACAGGATTGGATCGAGGTGTTCTCCCGATAGGAGACTGATCAATTATGATGACCTTATCAATTTTCTCCAGGCCTTCTATGCCATCATGATCTCCAGGCTTTTCCGTGGATCCGTGGAAATACTGTGCGAGAGCTTTGTACAACGTGTCATCGACCAGAGAAGATTTTCCAGAGCCAGAAACACCTGTAATACACACGAAGACTCCCAGAGGTATTTTCACATCGATGTTCTTCAGATTATTGTGACGGACACCTTTTACTACAAGGCATTCTTTTGATTCCAGCCTCTTTCTAGGAGTAGGTATTGTCATTTCCCGATTCAGATACTTCCCTGTCAAAGATTCTGGATTCAGGCAGATGTCTTCTACAGTTCCATGGGCTACCACGTACCCACCGTGAACGCCAGCTCCTGGACCCATGTCGATGATGTGATCAGCAGACCGCATCGTAGCTTCATCATGTTCTATGACAATGACTGTATTCCCCAGATCTCTCAACTGTTTCAGCGTGCTCAGCAGCCTTGCATTGTCCCTCTGATGCAGCCCGACAGAAGGCTCATCCAGTATGTACAGAACGCCCATCAGGGAGGAACCAATCTGAGTGGCAAGCCTGATCCTCTGGGCCTCACCTCCTGAGAGGGTTGATGCCTTCCTGTCCAGAGTCAGGTACTCTAACCCTACTGAAACCATGAATCCCAATCTTTCTCTGATCTCTTTGAGGATCTGTTTTGCAATGATCTGCTCCTTTTCTGTAAGGTTCAGATTCTCAAAAAAGGCTTGACCCTCTTTGACAGACATTTCAGTGACAGCAGTAATAGATTTTCCCTGTATAGTGACTGAAAGGCTTTCTGGTTTCAACCGCTTCCCGTTGCACACTGGACAGTTTACAGAACTCATGAAGGTTTCAATCTCAGAACGGATGTACTCTGATCTGGTCTGACTGTACCTCCTCTTCAGAGTGTTCAGTACACCTTCAAATCCTCCTGTGTACTCCCAGCGGGACCTGTCTCCCTCAAAAACGAAGTGAATCTGATCCCGTGTTCCATACAATATGATATCTCTCTGCTTCTCTGACATGTCCTTCAGGGGCTTGTCCAGAGGAATATTGTAATGGGCTGCTACCTGTCCGAGCTTTGACATGTAGTAGTTTTCCTGGTTCTGGGACTTCCAGGGTTTGATTGCCCCTTCTGAAATGGATTTCTTCATGTCGAGAATGAGATCAGGGTCCAATCTCTTCTTCTCCCCCAGACCGTGACATTCAGGGCAGGCACCAAAGGGAGAATTGAACGAGAACATCCTCGGCTCAAGCTCCTCAAAAGAGACTCCACATTCCGGGCAGGAGAAGTGCTCCGAATACATACGCTCCCTCGCGCCGGAAATGATGACCAATCCGTCACTCAGATTCAGGGCCATCTCAATAGAATCTGTCAATCGCTCCCTGGAGTCTTCTGCGATTTTTATCGTATCTATAACGACCTCTATGTCGTGCTTCTTGTACTTCTCCAGTTCAATTTCCTCTTCATCCAGATGCCTGATTTCTCCATCTATTCTCGCTTTGACGAATCCCTGAGCCAGCAAATTCTCCAGCTCCTTCTTGTAGATACCCTTTCTGCCCCTGACAATAGGAGACAAGACCAGAATTTCTTCTTTAAATTCCAGGACCTGGTCGACGATCTCCTGGGCACTCTGCTTCCTGATCTCTCTCGCACATTGCGGACAGTGGGGCACGCCAATTCGTGCATAAAGGAGACGCAGATAGTCGTAGATTTCAGTGACTGTTCCCACAGTAGACCTAGGATTCTTGGATACTCCCCTCTGTTCAATGGAAATTGCAGGGGATAACCCCTCTATGTACTCCACATCAGGCTTGTCCATCTGTTCCAGGAACTGCCTTGCATAAGCGGATAGGGATTCCACGTATCGTCTCTGCCCTTCAGCGTATATGGTGTCAAACGCTAATGAGGACTTGCCAGATCCTGAGACTCCAGTAATGACTACCAGCTTGTTCCGCGGAATTTCCACATCTATATTCTTGAGATTGTGCTGGGATGCACCTTTGATGAAGATTCTATCAGTAGCCATGGTATACCCAATGGATGATCGATAATGCAGGTATAAAAAGGTTATGAAAGACT
>CAZFAR010000118.1:0-7786 GCA_964516825.1 uncultured Thermococci archaeon | reverse complement strand
TAAGGAGCTAAAAGGAAAAACAGTAAGAAATGCCCAGTTCAATGAAAAGGGGTATACCAATCTATCCAAAAACGAGTTTGAAGCTGCCTAGATAGGCAGAACTGTAGAATCTGTAGTTGGAAGAGGAAAATGGAAAATGGGAAAGCCCTGTTCTCTGTGCGGAACACCTATTGAAAAGCTGAACATTATGGGGTCTATTACGTATGTGTGTCTGTCATGTCAGAAATAGATTTTTCAGCTTTCACTTTCAATTTGCATGAAGAATTTTTGCATAGGTTGTCTTTTATAGCCCTTGTACAAGAGAATTCATGATAGTGGAACTTGATGGTACCCTCATGAACCTGATGCCCACGAAAATCGTTGGTGTGGCTCGGAATTATAGGGCTCATGCAGAAGAGATGCAGTCACCAGTCCCTAAAGCTCCAGCAATTTTTTTGAAGCCGCCTTCGTCCTTGATTGGCCATAATGGCACAATAGTCCTACCTCAAAGGTCACAAAGAGTGGATTACGAAGTAGAATTGGCTGCAATCATGAAGAAACGCTGCAGAAAGGTGTCTGCAAAGCAAGCTTACAAGTACATTCTCGGATATACTATCCTCATAGATGTGACAGCCAGGGATATTCAGGCAGAAGCGAAACAGAAAGGATTATCCTGGGCAGTTTCCAAAGGATTCGATACTTTTGCCCCTACAGGTCCCAAGATAGTGGCTCCAGATCACATTGACCCCCACAATGTAGATATCTGGCTGAAAGTCAACGGCAGCTACAAACAACAGGGGAACACAAGAGACATGATCTTCACAGTAGGGGAATTGATCTCCTTCATATCTGGAATCATGACACTGGAACCCATGGATATCATCGCTACAGGAACACCAGAAGGAGTAGGCCCCATGAAGGATGGAGATATGATCGAGGCAGGCATTCAGGGAATCGGTGTATTGACATTGAGGGCGAGAAATGAGACCCATTGACAAAAATCGAATCTTTTTGACATTCTTAAAAATAAAGCCAGTGTTACACGTGTAACAGGCAAGGCAATTGAATAATTCGAATAGTCCACTCTCCCACCCCAGTCGAAATCTTTATATAGTCCATTTCTGAACAGTTCAAATATGACCCTTTGGTCTGAAGCATCTGTAGGAAAGGAGAGAAAGTTCTTGAGACTGTACGCGTTGCGCGCCATAGCTTCAGCTCCTCAAACAGGGTACGATCTCATCAAAGACATTGAGAGAAAAACTGATGGGAAATGGGTGCCTTCAAAAGGACTGATCTATCCTATTCTGGATGAAATGGAAGAAAGAGGGCTGATAGAAATACAGGAAGTAGGAGAACGTTCCAAAAAGGTTTACAGAATCACTGAAAAGGGATTGAACGAGTTGGATCTCCTCAAAGAGAAACATGAAGAGATACATGAACGATTTGATGCCTTCAGAAAGCTGTTCTTTGAAACCTTTTTCCCTCCAGAAGAGGTAGAGATAGCAGAACTCTTCTTTGCCTTGAGAAGAAAGGCCATGACAGCGCCAGACAAAGAGAAAACCAAGAAATTGCTGCAAAAGCTCATGGAGGAATTATGATGATCAGGACTCAAAACTTGTGCCGAAGCTTTAACGGCATCAAGGCAGTGGATGACGTCACTATTTCAGTAGGAAAGGGGGAGATATTCGGCTTTCTGGGTCCAAATGGTGCAGGAAAGACTACAACGATCAATGTTTTATGCACTTTACTAAGACCCACCTCAGGAGAAGCATCCATCAACGGCTACGATGTCGTTAGAGAGCCTCACAATGTGAGAAGATCTATTGGATTGATCTTCCAGGACCCCTCTTTAGATGACAGGCTGACTGCTGAGGAGAACCTGGACTTTCATGGGATGATCTACGACATCCCCAAAAACGTGAGAGAAGAGAGAAAAGAAGAATTGCTAAAAATGGTAGAGCTCTGGGACAGAAGAAAGGATATAGTGAAAACCTACTCAGGCGGCATGAAACGAAGACTGGAGATTGCCAGAGGATTGCTCCATCGGCCGAAGGTGCTCTTTCTGGATGAATCTACTCTCGGATTGGATCCACAGACCAGGAATCACATCTGGACATACATCCACCAGCTGCGGAATGAACAGGGCATCACCATCTTTATGACCACGCACTACATGGATGAGGCTGAGAACTGTGACCGCATCGGTATCATCGATTACGGGAAGATTGTAGCCATGGACACTCCAGAGGATTTGAAGAGAATGGTGGGAGGGGACATTATCACACTCAAGACTACAGATGATGAAAAGGCAGAAAAGGAAATCGGGGAAAGGTACCATCTCCATGTGCGCAGAGATGAAAAAGGAATTCATCTGGAAATTGAGAACAGTGAGGAATTCATCCCGCAGTTCATCTCTTCCTTTTCCACCCGGATAAACTCCATAAATTTGAGGAGGCCTACGCTCGATGACGTATTTTTGAAGCTAACAGGCCATGAAATCAGAAAAGAAGAGGCATCAGCAAGAGACAGAATGAGACATGCAATGAGAATGAGGAGGCATTAACATGTTCTGGAAAGCTGTTTACGTTATCTGCCTGCGGGACATCAGGAGATTTTTCAGAGAGAAGTCCCAGGTAATCGGCTCAATCGCCAGACCGACTTTGTGGCTTGCCATCATGGGGACAGGATTCAACACTGTATTCAGGGCGCAGTCAGGATCCTATGCCCAGTTTCTCTTCCCCGGCATTATTGGGATGACTGTTCTGTTTACGAGTGTCTTTTCAGCTGTTTCCATCATCTGGGATCGAGAATTCGGTTTCTTACGAGAAATACTAGTTGCACCAGTATCGCGAACCTCAGTGGCAGTGGGGAAGACTCTGTCCGGATGCTTCCAGTCCATGATCCAGGGGGGAATCATCCTAGCATTGTCCCCTCTCGTCGATGTGAAACTCACCCCCACAATAGTTCTTGAAGTATTGCTGCTGATATTTCTCGCTTCATTTGCGTTAACCTCTCTGGGATTGCTGATAGCCTCCCGCATGGAATCTCATGAAGGATTCAACCTAATTATGAACTTTTTAATCATGCCCATGTTTCTGATGAGCGGTGCATTCTTTCCAATACAGGGATTACCTGTGTGGCTGAAATCTGTGGTGACGATAAATCCCCTGAGCTATGCAGTAGATGCGCTGCGTGGCATCATTCTGGGCATTCACGAACATGCAATAGCAACCGACATCTTTTTTATGGCAGGGTTCGCAGTTATCATGACACTCTTAGCAGTGACAGCGTTTACAAGAAAGGTGTAGGAGATGATGCCATTATACAGGTATTGATCCCCTGGAAAGCAAAAGGCGAATTCCAGAAACTGAAATCTGAAAAGAAATGGATTCTGGCTTTGCTAGCTGTCTTTGTGCCCGGGTTACTCTCTCTGGCGGGCAGCATGCTCATTCAGCAGAAAACGCAGGATCTTGCCATGCGGATGGTAGAAGACATGGGATTGGCCGAGACTCAGATGGAAGCTGTACAGAGTGTGCAGGGCTTCATACTCGCAATCGGAGTAATTATTGGCATTCTGTCTATTCCACTCTTCTGGGTTCTGAAATCTGCTATCTTCCATGTACTCTCACGGATTCTCGGCAGCAAAGAAGGAGGAGTAACTTCCACCATGCATTTGATAGCCTACACGTATCTCCCCTTCATCCTCAAGGGAATCATAGATTTGTTTAAGGGGTTGGTTTACGAAGCACCCGCCTTTGAAGAATACATGCAGGAGATGCGCCCCGATCTGTTCTTGACCCTTTTCAGAACGTACAACATATTCTTCTGGTGGGCATTCATCCTCATGGTGATTGCAGTGAGAGAGCAGTACAATCTGTCGAAGAAGAAAGCAGTTCTCATAATCTTGCTGCCATATGCTGCAGCTGGGATCATTCAGGTCGCCTTAACATATGTGGGAATGCAGCTGGGAGGAGCCCAAGTTGCTGGCAGTTAGGACAGAAAATCTGGAAATGACCTTCAAAATGGGTGAAACTGCAGTCAATGCACTGCAGAAGGTATCCTTTGACGTACGGGAAGGTGAATTCGTCTCCATAATGGGAACCAGCGGTTGCGGGAAGTCTACATTATTGAATTTGATTGGAGGATTGATGAAACCCTCTTCTGGAAAGGTGTATGTCAAGGGGGAGAATCTGACTGGAATGAATGAGAATCAGTTAGCACTGTTGAGAAGGAAGTACATCGGATTCGTATTCCAGTCCTTCAATCTTATCAATACGTTGACTGCAGTGGAAAATGTTGAACTCCCATTAGTATTCTCCAATGTTTCTCCTTCAGAAAGAGAAAGGATGGTGAGAACCCTCTTGATCAATCTGGGGTTGGAAGACAGGCTGACTCACAAGCCTACAGAGCTCTCCGGAGGTCAGCAGCAGCGCGTATCAATAGCCAGGGCTATCATCAATAATCCTGAGATCATTCTTGCAGATGAGCCCACAGGGAATCTGGACTCCCAGACCTCTCAGGAGATCATGGAAGTTCTTTACGAGTTAAACAGAAAAGGCCAGACCTTTCTGGTGGTCACCCATGATGCAGATGTAGCCCATTACGGCAGTCGGATCATCCATTTGAGTGATGGGCAGATTACAGAAATTGAGGAGGTATAATCATGAAAAAAAGCTTTCTTATCTGTTTGATTGTGCTTCTGGGTATCATGATTCAGACACAGATCATCGAGACGCGGGAATATGCAGTATTGACTGTTGTGGTGCAGGATATATATGCGAATCCTGTAGATTACGCCAGAGTATCTATTACTCGCGTGTATCCCCGGCCTGAAGACAGCACAGTACCTGACCAGTTCACCAAGAATGGTGCAGCCTCTTTTAACCTGGAAGCTTACAGAGAATACATTCTCACAGTCACGAAAGCGGGATTTCTCGCGTACACGAAAGAAGTGGAATTGGAGGAGGATACGACAATAACAGTAACACTGGAGCATGCGCAGAAGCTCCCAGTCCTTCATGTACTCCAGTACACGCTTACACCAGGCGAGGTTTCTCCTGGAGAGCATTTTGAGCTGCATTTGACAATAGAGAATAAAGGAACTGGAGACGCCTTAAGTGTGAGGATTGCTGCTGCTCCAGCTCAAATCTTCTCTCCTGTACAGCCATCGAGCTCAGCCTACTTTGAGCGGCTGGATGTAAGAAAGGTCACCTCCTTTAGTCTGACCTTCGCAGTTTCAGGAGAAGCGCTCTCAGGCGTGTACAATCTTCTGCTGACCATCAAATACCAGGATGCTGCCAGCATACCCTACACAATACAGGAATCTGTAGGCATCCCAATTCTGAGACGACCTTTGGTCAAGTTGCTGAACGCAGACTATCCCAAAGAAGTTGAAGAGGGCGAATCCTTTACCTTTTCAGTTGAAATAGCCAATGGTGGCCGTTTTGCTGTAAATGGATTGTACCTGGAAGTAGTAAGTGACATGGACTGGGAGTACTCCTCATACTATGTTGGCAGCCTGGAGGCAGGAGACTATGATACCTTTGAGTCTGAAGTCATGGCACATGCGTTAGGAGACCACATCTTCATCATACGGGTGGGCTTTGTCGATGATTTCAACAGAGTACATTCCCAGGAGAAGTCCTTTTCCATTTCAGTGAAAGAAAAGCTGGAAGAGACCCCTCCCCCTCAGGAGAAGGGGCTCTGGCAGAAATTCATTGAATGGTTGAAAGCATTTCTGGGGCTGGGATAAGTGCGTTTCGATGATTTGATGCGGATAGTCCTGCGAAATCTGAACAGGATACGGGTGAGAACAGCTCTTACTACCCTGGGCGTTGTCATAGGAGTTGCCACTATCGTTACCTTATTATCTATTGCCTTTGGATTTCAGGAGAGCATTACAAAGCAGTTCGAAGGGATCGGTGACATAGAGCAGATCACTGTACTGCAACCAATGCAGGGCCTCGGAATGGGGCAGATGCCTGAGACAGAGATAATAGACGAGGAAGCAGTCAGAGAAATCGAAAAGCTCGAAGGAGTCCAGACAGTGGTCCCCTCACTTTCAGTGACTGGAACTATAGAAATAGGACGGTACATCACATCGCTGTCATTGACAGGGATAGATCCTGAAAAAGGAGAAGGCCTCCAAATCCAGGTAGTAGATGGGAGATTTTTGAGGAAAAAAGACAAAGATGTGATCGTAGTAGGGTACAAGGTACAGAATGTATTCAGGGAAAAGAAAACATTGGAAAAGATTGAAGATCTCGTAATCCTCGGAAAGAAAGCAGAAATCATAGTGAAGAGAAGGAATCTGGAGGGGGAAGAGGAGACAAAATCCTTCAAGGTGCGCATCATAGGAGTCATGGAGGAACAGGGGACGCAGGCAGATTACAATGTGTACATACCATTAGGGATGGCTGTAGACATCAAGGAATGGCAGACCATGCAGTCAAGCATTCTGAAGAGACAGGGCTATGAAACATTGATCGTGAAAGCAGAGGATGCGAGCAAAGTCAATGAAATAACTGCAAAGATCGTGGGAATGGGATTCCTAGCTTTTTCCTTCAAGCAGATCATAGACAGTCTGAACCAGGTGTTTACCATTCTGGAGATCGTCTTGCTGGTGATTGGGTCTGTTGCGCTGATTGTGGCTGCTCTGATGATTGTTAACATCATGTTGATGTCCATTCTGGAGAGAACTAAAGAGATTGGCATTATGAAGGTGATTGGTGCTTCAAACAAGGATGTGACGCGGATCTTCCTGGTGGAAGCTTTGACTATTGGTGCAATGGGGGGTGTTGGAGGTGTCGCTCTAGGGTATTTGGCAGCTCATGCATTGGACATTCTTGCACGAATATATACGACTCAACAAGGTGCTGCTCCGGGATCTATTGTAGTCATGCCTTTATGGTTGATAGGGTTTGCCATTGGATTTGCTATGTTTGTGGGATTAGTTTCAGGAGTATATCCCGCAAGAAAGGCAGCCGGGTTATCTCCTGTGAAAGCCTTGAGACGTGAGTGATTGCGTAAGATATGAAAAGCGATCATAAGAAAAGCTACATTTTGGTTAGTAAGTTCATTTGCGTCTCAGTTGATTGTGCACATCTTACTCAATTTGTTTCCATTGAGAACACTTGTGTTACACGTGTAGCAAAGAAGCAAGGACAATACTCCCTAGTCCATGTACGTGGTTCAGTGCAGTCCTTTTAACCAATAACTTTATATATAATAATACAATTGACTGAAAAAGAAAGTGGAATCTCTTTTTACAGAAGGTCAATTCTGACCTCAAAGGAGGTGTATCAATGCCACGAGATACCATAGCATCGAATGAGTTAGGAAGTATTCCTACACTCCCCATATTTGTGGGATTTACAATAGGAGGCCAGGAAATACCATTTCCAGCCGGAGAAATTCCCAGCTGCTTAGAGAAAATATTTGGTTCTACAAACTCCATGAGCGCATATTATAAAGAAATATCCTACACTTCTGGATCAGTAAGGCCCCACAACATTGTTTTAACCCAGGAAAAAGAACTAAGTATAGTAGTGGTCAACGCTCCTTCAGATTACAACTGGGGATATTTGCCGAGCGAATTTGAGAGTGTAAAACCCAAGAAGCTAACATGCGATGTTTTCAGAGAAGTGCTGCAGATAAAGCGAGATATTCCGGTTCAGGACAGGCTCGTCATCCTCATTCTAAATTGTACGACTGAGGAAATTGGAGGAAGGGGAGCCATGTGCCTGGTGCCTGGAGTGACTCCTCAGCCCCGTGTTACACTCCCAGAAAACCAGGAACTTTTCGTGGG